>NZ_JBHXJQ010000003.1:203625-367986 GCF_042722305.1 Microbacterium sp. NPDC058389 | reverse complement strand
CGCAAGATGATGCAGGCCATCAAGGACACCGACCAGGCCCTCGCCGGCAACTGACGGATTCCACAGAGCGGATGCCGCGGGCACGGGCCCGCGGCATCCGCTCTGTCGTCTTCTCACACGCTGTCGGCGCGGATGGTGTTGATGATGCCCGAGAAGTCCTGCCCGGCCCCTTCACCCGCCGCGAAGTCCCGGTAGATCGCGCGGGCGAGCAGGCCCATGCGCGCCTCGACCCCGGTCGCCGAGATGGCGTGCTCGGCCAGTCCCAGGTCCTTGTTCATGAGGGCGCCCGCGAAGCCCGGCCGATAGTCGCGGTTCGCCGGGCTCGTCGGCACGGGACCGGGCACCGGGCAGTTCGTGGTGAGCGCCCAGCACTGGCCCGACGCGTTCGAGGCGACGTCGAACAGCGCCTGGTGCGACAGCCCGAGCCGCTCCCCCAGCACGAACGCCTCGGCGACCGCGATCTGCGACACCGCGAGGATCATGTTGTTGCACACCTTGGCGGCCTGCCCGAGGCCGGCTCCGCCGCAGTGCACCACGCGCCGGCCCATCGCCTCCAGCAGCGGCTGCGCGGCGGCGAAGTCCTCGTCGGCGCCACCGACCATGAACGCCAGCGTCGCGTTCTCGGCACCGACCACGCCGCCCGAGACCGGCGCATCGAGCGACCGGCGCCCGGCCGCCTCGGCGAGCGCGTGCCCGGCCCGGGCCTCGTCGACGGCGATCGTCGAGCAGTCGATGAACAGGGCTCCGGATGCCGCCACATCGAGCAGTCCGGGAGTGCCGCCGCTGCCGCGATAGGCGTCGAGCACCTGCGCGCCGGTCTGGAACATCGTGATGACGACGTCGGCGGAGGTGGCGGCATCCACTCCCGATCCGGCCGTCGCGAGCCCGGCCTCGCCAGCGGCCGAGACGGCGGCGGGGACGACGTCGAAACCGACGACGTCGTGGCCGGAGGCGGCGAGGTTCTTCGCCATGGGCAGGCCCATGTGGCCGAGCCCCAGGAATGCGATCTTCATGTCGACCTTCTTCGTCGCTGAGTCCGTCGCGGATCCGGGTCAGCCGTCGAGCAGCTGACGGCCGATGATCACGCGCATGATCTCGTTGGTGCCCTCGAGGATCTGGTGCACGCGAAGGTCGCGCACCACCTTCTCGATGCCGTAGTCGTGAAGGTAGCCGTAGCCGCCGTGCAGCTGCAGCGCCTGGTTCGCGACGGTGAAGCCGGCGTCGGTCGCGAAGCGCTTGGCCATCGCGCACTGCATGGACGCGTCGGGGGCCTTCGCGTCGAGCGCGGCCGCCGCGTCACGCACCAGGGCGCGGGCCGCGCGCAGCTCGGTGGCCATGTCGGCCAGTGCGAACACGACCGCCTGCTTCTCGGCGAGGGGCTCGCCGAACGTGAAGCGCTCGTGCACGTACTTCACCGTGCGATCGAGTGCCCACTGGGCCCCGCCGAGCGAGCACGCGGCGATGTTGATGCGACCGCCGTCGAGCGCCGACATCGCGATCTTGAACCCCTGGCCGAGGACGCCCAGGATGCTCGAGGCGGGCACCCGCACCTCGTCGAGGATCACCTGGCGGGTCGGCTGGGCGTTCCAGCCCATCTTGTGCTCCAGGGCGCCGAACGACAGTCCGGCCGCATCGGCCGGCACGAGGAACGCCGTGATGCCGCGCGCGCCGGCGTCCGCGTCGGTGCGCGCCATGACGATATAGACCGCGGCCTCGCCGCCGCCCGAGATGAACTGCTTGACACCGGTGAGCACGTAGTCGTCGCCCGACCGGATCGCGCTCGTGGCGATCGCGGCGGCATCGGACCCGGCACCCGGCTCGGTGAGGCAGTAGCTGCCGAAGCCCGACATCGAGGTGAGCAGCGGCACCCACTGCCCGCGCTGCGCTTCGTCGCCGTAGGTGTCGATCATCCACGCCACCATGTTGTGGATGGAGATGTACGCGGCGATCGCCGGATCGCCCTGGGCGAGCTCCTCGAAGATCGCGGCGGCGTCCGAGCGCGACAGCCCGGTGCCACCGAACTCCTCGCGCACGTAGATGCCGCCCAGGCCGAGGTCGCCGGCGCGGTTCAGAGTCTCGCGCGGGAAGTGCGACGCGGCATCCCATTCGAGGGCGTGCGGCGCGAGTTCGTGCTGCGCGAACTCGCGCACCGCGTCGAGGATCGCTGCGCGCTCTTCCGCGGTGAGGGTCGGCGCCGCGGGCGAGGAGGCGGGCGTCGTCTGGCTGAGGGGGGCGATCGTGGTCACCATTGCTCCTTCTCGGATCAGGAGGCGCCTTGTGGGGCATCCTGATCAACGCGATCGTGCCGTCGTTGGCACAGTGATGATTTTACATGGACGTCCTTGTATCTGCTCGGAATTCCAGAGACTGGTGGATGCCGCATCCGTTCGCCGCTCGTTCACCGGGGCGACACCGGACGCCGATAGTCACGTGGTGCGCCCATTGCGCACGCCACCCCCCTCTGCACATCCGACTCCGACAAGGAACCCGATGCCTTCACGCGTCTCACGCCGCGCCGGCGCCGTCGCCGTCACCGCGGTCGCCGCCTGCGCCCTCGCCCTCAGCCCGCTCGCCGCCCAGGCGGCCATCGTGCCCGACCCGATCTCGTACTCGGCCGACGACGCGGCGATCTCGCTCGCCCCGGTGGGCACGTTCGAGACCGGCGCCTTCGACCAGTCCGCGTCCGAGATCGTCGCCGCCTACGGCGACCGCCTGTTCGTCGTGAACGCCCTGGCGGGCTCGGTGAGCGTGCTCGACTACTCCGACCCGTCCGCCATGGTCAAGGAGTTCGCACTCGCCTCGTCGGGTGTCGCGAACTCGGTCGCGGTCCGCTCCGACGGTCTGGGCGTCGTCGCCTTCGAGTCGGCGACCAAGACCGACGCCGGCCACCTGCTGTTCTTCGACGCGCGGGCGAAGGATGCCGCCACCGCCGTCCTCGGCACCGTCCAGGTCGGGGCGCTCCCCGACATGGTGACGATCGTCCCCGACGGCAAGTACGCCCTCGTCGCGAACGAGGGAGAACCCGCCGACGACTTCTCGTCCGACCCTGAAGGCTCGATAAGCGTCGTGAAGCTGCCCAACAGGGTCGCCGCGGCGGCACAGAAGGACGTCAAGACCGCGGACTTCCACGCCTACGAAGCCGGCGGCGGCAAGACGCTGCCCGTGGGTGTGCGCGTGTTCGGGCCGACCCCGCACGGCGACGACCACCCGGTGAGCCGCAACCTCGAGCCGGAGTACATCGCGGTCGACGGCAACAACGCCTACGTGTCGCTGCAGGAGGCGAACGCCATCGCCGTCGTGCAGATCCCGAGCGCGCGCGTCACCGGCATCCTGCCGCTGGGCACGAAGGACCTCGGCCTCGCACAGAACGCGCTCGACCCGAGCGACAAGGACAAGGCGTTCTCGCTGCGCACCTACCCGGGCGTGAAGGGCATGTACATGCCCGACGGCATCCAGTCCTACTCGGCCGGCGGCAAGACGTACCTCGTCACCGCGAACGAGGGCGACGCCCGCGAGTGGGGCGACTA
This sequence comes from Microbacterium sp. NPDC058389, assembly GCF_042722305.1. NCBI lineage: Bacteria > Bacillati > Actinomycetota > Actinomycetes > Micrococcales > Microbacteriaceae > Microbacterium > Microbacterium sp. NPDC058389. The sequence continues at coordinate 364,459 of NZ_JBHXJQ010000003.1, read as the reverse complement.
CAGCGAGGTCTCGCGCGTCAAGGACCTCAAGAAGGACGGCTACGGCCCGGTGTGCGCGTCGAGCCCGCTCGCGTCGTACCTCGGCGACGCCGACCTCGGCCGCCTGAACGTCACGATCGAGAACGGGTTCGACGCCGCGGCGGGCTGCTACAGCGAGCTGTACGCGTTCGGCGGACGGTCGTTCTCGATCTGGGGCACCGACGGCACGCTCGTGTTCGACTCGGGCTCGCAGTTCGAGGCGCTGACGGCAGCGGCCGTCCCCGGGTTCGTCAATTCGAACCACACCGAGTCGAACTTCGAGGGCCGCAGCGACGACAAGGGCCCCGAGCCCGAGGGCGTCGCGGTCGGCCAGGTCGGCGGTCGCACGTATGCCTTCGTCGGCTTCGAGCGCATCGGCGGCATCGCCGTCTTCGACATCACCGACCCGAAGGCCTCGCGCTTCGTCACCTACGTCAACAACCGCGACTTCTCGGTGTCGGTCGAGGGTGGCGGCGACCTCGCCGCGGCCGGCGACCTCGGCCCCGAGGGTGTCGCCTTCATCCCGGCCGCCACGTCGGCCACCGGCACCCCGCTCCTGGCCGTGGGCAACGAGGTGTCGGGCACGACCACCCTGTTCGAGATCAGCGCCCTCGCCGGGCGCTGACCCGGACCCCGCGAAAGGGGCGCGCTCCCGTCGGTGACGTCGGGAGCGCGCCCCTTCTCGGTGGAGGGATGCCGCGGCTCAGGCCCCGGCGGCGGGCTCGGCGTCGGGCCACACCATGAACGGCCGCAGCTCCAGCTGACCGTTGCGGGCCATCGGGTGCCGGGACGCGATCTCGATCGCCTCGTCGAGGCTGTCGACCTCGAGGATGTCGAAGCCGCAGATGACCTCCGCCGTCTCGACGAAGGGTCCGCGTGTGGTGAGCACCTTGCCGCCGCGCACCTTGACGACGGTGGAGTCCGCCTGCGGGGCGAGCACCTCGCCGATGATGCGCTTGCCGGCGGCGTCGAGGGGGTCGACCCACAGGTCGACGTCGGAGTCGTCGACCTCGGTGTCGGGCTCGAGTGAGGTGACGACGAACATCATGTACTTCATTTCTGATCCTTCCGGGAGCGGGCGGCTGGTGCCGGCCTCACTCTGGTCGTCGTGCGGCGGACGCCGACATCGACATTTCGTTCCGAGATCTTCTCGAGGGGCCGGATGCCGTCGTCGCGGGTGTCAGCCGCGCTGCTCGCTCAGCCGCCAGACCTCTGGGATCACCATGCCGTCCGGGGCGTCGCCGTCGAGCACGAAGTGGTCGACGTGCTCGCCGATCCGCGCCTGCCATGCGGCGTCGGCGGGATCGTCCTCCAGCGCGCGCATCGCGGCGGCGAAGTCGTCGCAGTCGACGACATGGAACAGGTGCGCGCCCGAACGCCAGATCGTCCAGTCGTGGATGCCGATGCGCGCGAAGCTGGCGGCGAGGTCATCGGGGATGCGCTCGTGCTCCCGGTCGTACGAGCTCTCGTGACCGTCCTTGACGATCGAATGCAGCGCGACTCTCATGTCGGATCTCCGGGACGACGGGTGCGGACGCGCTCCACCGTAGCCGATGGCCAGGACCGAGGATCATCCCGCAGGTGGAGGCGTATGAGACCGCGGGTGGACGCGCGCCGGGGTCGTGCTCCGTAGCGTCGAGGGCATGGTCACCACCACGTCATCCGTCCGGCTCCCCCGTCACCGCGAGCTGTCGCCGACTGCGGCCGCACTGCTGACGATCGGCGGGAACATCCTCATCCTCGCGATCGTCGGGCTCGCCGTCGCGGGCGTCGGCATCGCCGCCGTCGCCGTGTTCGGTGCGCAGCTGCTCGGCTCGCTCTGACCCCTGTCGCCGTGTCGGCGGGCCGCGCTAGCCTGCGGGCATGACCGCGCGCGCCGTCCCCATCCTGCTCAGCCGAGACCTGCGCGAGACGCTCGGGTTCTACGAGCGCCTGGGGTTCGAGAACCGCGGCGCACCGCCCGAGGAGTGGCAGTACCTCATCATCGGGCGGGGCGACGCCGAACTGCACTTCACCGAGGACCCTGACGTCGACCCGCTCACGACGGCGTCGATGTGCTACCTGTACGTCGACGACGCGGGCCTGCAGTACGAGGAGTGGGCGGACCTCGTCCCGTCCGACCCGGCGACCGGCAGCCGCATCACCGCACCCGTCGACACGGACTACGGCATGCGCGAGTTCGCGGTCGTCGACCGCAACGGCAACCTCGTGCGCGTCGGAAGTGCGATCTGACCTGTCGCTGCCGTCCTCACGCCCGCTAGGCTCGCGCCCATGACCGACGTCGCGACGAAACCGCGCCCCACCAGGCCCGGTACCAGCCTCCGCGGGTACTCCGCACCCCTCGTGCTGCTGCTCGGGCTCTTGGTCGTGCCGGTCGCGCTCGCCCTGCTGACCACTCCCGAAGGGGCGCCCGCCGACGAGGACTACGTGCGCATGGCGTTCGCGAGCGTCGCCGCCTGCACTATCGCCATCGTGAGCGTCGTCGGGCTCCTCGTCGACCGGATCGTGCGCCGCGCCACACCCTCGACGATCGCGCTGTTCGCGGTCATCGCCCTCGTGGTCGTGCCGTGGCAGCTGAGCGGGATCTCCGGCGCGTCCGACCTGCTCCTGACGCGTCTCAGCCTCTGACCGACGCGGAACCGCCCGCCGGCCCCGAAGGGCGGGCGGGCGGTTCGCGCTCAGCGGGTGGCCGCGTCAGCGCTTCTTCTGCTGCTCCACCAGCACCACGGCGGTGCGGGCGGGAACGGTGACCGTTCCGGTGGCGGCATCCCAGGTCGTCGTCTTGACGACCGGGTCGGACCCCTTCGCGAGCGCCGGCGTCAGGGCGAACGAACGCCCCTTCAGCTGCGAGACGGTCTGGGTGACCGGCTCGGTCCCCGCGTTGAAGACCACCAGTGCGCCCTTGAGCTTCGGATCCACATCCTTGCCCACGAGATCGTCGATGAGCATCACGACGACACCGGGTGCGGCATCCGGTCCGCTGTTCGGGAACGTGACCTTCTGCTCGATCAGCGACGCCGATCCGAGGCGCAGCAGCGCCACCTCGTCACGCACGCGCAGCAGGTCGAGGGCGGATGCCTCGGCCGTGGCGATGTCGGAGGCGCCCGGCTTGTTGGCGGGGTTCGCCAGCAGCGGCTTCATGATGCCCCAGTTGTCGTCGTTGTCGGCCGCCATCGGCAGCCCCGAGCCGAACGTCGACTGCTGGCCCGTCCAGTCGATCCGGTTGAACCAGTCGCCCGAGTTGTAGCTGTTGCGGTCCAGCGACTTGGAGCGCAGCAGCTCGGTGCCGGCGTGCCAGAACGACGGCGTCTGCGCGTAGGTCGTGGTCGCCAGCTCCAGCGTGTTCATGCGCACGCGGTCGGCCATCGTGGTGTCGGCCGGGAGCTTCAGCATCGACAGGTCGAACAGCGTCTCGTTGTCGTGCGCGTCGACGTAGGTGATGATCTCGTCGGGCTGGTCGGCGTAGCCGGCCGGCGAGCCCCGGTAGTCGAGCTCGTCGCCGGCCTTCACGGCGCCCGTGTGATCGGTCAGCTGGTAGTCGCGGAGGTTGCCCGCGAGGCCCAGCTTGACCAGGTCGGTCTGGTGCGCGAGGTCGGCGAGCGCCTGCTCGGTCGTGCCGTTGATCGGCGCACCGTTGGGGTCGGTGCCGAGGCCCGTGCCGAAGCCCTGCTGCTGGATCGTCTCGCCGGCGACGGGGCTGCCGCCGTGGACGGCGTCGCGCAGCCGGTCGCTGAACGTGCCGATGCCGGTGCCGCCGAGCTGCCCCTGCGTCGCCTGCTCGAAGAGGGCGTTGTTCGCGACCTCCCCGAAGTTCCAGCCCTCGCCGTAGAGGTAGATCGCCTTGCCGTCGACGCCGTCCTTCTTGAGGGTCAGCTTGTCGAGCGCGGCGCGGATCTCGAGCATGTTCTGCTTCGAGTGGTGTCCCATCAGATCGAAGCGGAAGCCGTCGACCTTGTACTCGCGCGCCCACAGGACGACCGAGTCGACCATGAGCTTCTGCGCGACCTCGTGCTCGGTGGCCACGTTCTGGCAGCACGTCGAGGTCTCGACGTTGCCGGCGGCGTTGAGACGCTGGTAGTACCCGGGCACCACCTGGTCGAGCACCGACGTCGCGTTCTGCCCCGACGCCGAGGTGTGGTTGAACACCTGGTCGAGCACGACCTGCAGGCCCATGCCGTGCAGCGCGCCGACCATCTCACGGAACTCCGAGACGCGTGCGCCGCCCTCGGGGCTCACCGCGTACGAGCCCTCGGGCACCGAGTAGTGGTACGGGTCGTAGCCCCAGTTGAAGCCGTCGGCGTCGGCGACCGCCGCGACGCACGCCTGCTGCTGGTCGCTGTCGGCCGGCAGCGACGCGAGGTCGCAGGCCGGTGCCTGCTGCGTCGAACGGTCTTCTTCGATGGTGGCGATGTCGAACGTCGGCAGCAGGTGCACGGTGTTGATGCCGGCGGCCGACAGCTGACGCAGCTGCTTCGTGCCCGCACTGTCGCGCGTGAACGCCTTGTACGTGCCCCGCTCGGCGGCGGGCACCGTGGTGTCGCCGATCGAGAAGTCGCGCACGTGCAGCTCGTAGATCGCGCGGTCGACCGGACGGGCGACCTCGGGCGCCTTCGTCTTCTCCCACGCCTTCGGGCGCCACGCCTTGTCGTCGAGGTCGATCGCGACCGAGCGCTCCGAGTTGACGGTGAGGGCGACCGAGTACGGGTCGGTGACGTCGTTCGTCTCGATCTTGCCGGTGGTCGGGGCGTAGACCACGACCTCCCACACGTACTCGTCGCCGGCGAGCTTCTTGTCGCCCTTCACGGTCCAGATCCCGGATGCCGCATCCCACCGCGCCTCGTGACGCGCCGGGTCGCCGCCCTTGCCGGCATCCCACGTGAGCAGCGTCGCCGACTGCGCGGTCGGCGCCCACAGCCGGAAGGTCGGCTTGCCGTTCTTGGCGAAGGCGACGCCGAGCTCGGCGTCGTCCACGGCATCCGCGTACAGGTCGTCGAGCACGCCCGGGACCTGCACGCCGGTGAACGCGGTGAGCGCTCCGCCTGCATTGCGCTGGGCGACCATGAGCTGGCCCTTCAGCAGTTCGGCGGCCGCCGCGCGGTCGACGCCGTCGACGTGCAGCGCGACGTAGCCGGCCAGCGCGGGGAACCGCTCCTTCTGGTCGTCGGTGAGGCCGCCGTCGACGCGCGTCAGCGCGACCGGGTCGGTACCGCCGGTGACCTCTCGGTCGGCGGTGAGGCCGAGTGCGGCATCCTTCGATCCGTAGAGCTGCCACGCGGCGCCGTCGGCCGGCGCACCGAGGTCGGCGGGCCATGCGATGGTCTCGGCGTCGATCCAGTGCGCGCGCAGCTCACCGGTGCCGGCCAGCGGCGGGTCGCTCGCCTTGACGGTCAGGACGTGGGTCGCCAGCGTGTACCGGAAGGTCACGACCTTGCCGGCGGTGGCGCTGAACGTGATGTTCGCGCCGCCGGGAGCGCCGCCGGCGCCGTAGTTCTCGGTCCACGAGCGGCCGTGCGCGACCTTCACCTCATACGAGCCGGTGGGCAGGTCGTCGGTCGTGAACTGGAGCACGCCGTCGCCGTTCTTGTCGAACATCATCGTGGCGAGGCAGTCCGGCATCCAGTCGCCGGCGCAGCCGAGCTCGCTCTGCAGGCTGCCGGGCAGCGTGATGACGGGGCCGTCGGCGGTGGAGCGGATGTTCTTCGTGCGCGGGTCGAAGAAGAACTCGATCGGGCCGCCCGCGTGCACGAGCGTGATGTTGCCGCCGTTCTGCACGCCGCCCGCGCCGTAGTTCTCATCCCACTTCTTCTCGGTGGCGATCTTGTACTCGTACGTGCCGGCAGGCAGATCGGCGAGCTTGAGGGTCCAGATGCCGTCGACCTTGGTCATCTGCACGGCGTCGCAGTCGGGCTGCCAGTCACCGGGGCAGCCGGCCTTGCTGTTGAAGCTGCCCGGGACGCTCACGGCCCCATACTCGGTCGGCGTCTGCGGCTCCTCCTCGACCGGCTCCTCGGGAGTCACGTCGACGCCCGTGCTCACCTTGTTGCCCACCGACGCGTACGTCGAGGCGGCGGAATGGTTGCCTGCGGCGTCGGTGGTGACGGCGCGGTACTCCACGAGCGTGCCGGTGGCGAGCCCGTCGACGGTGTGGAAGACGCCAGGGTCGGTGTCCTCGGCCGTGCCGAGGGCGTGCCAGTCGGCCGAGCCGACGACGCGCCACGCGAAGCTCGTCTCCTGCCACGTGGTGTCGTCGACGTCGGCGCTCACGGCGGCGGTGCCGCTGAGGCCGGCGCCGGCGGCAGGCACCGTGACGGTCACCGAGGTCGCCGCGGCGGGCGCGGTGACCGTCGTGCCGGCGCGGTAGACCACGGCCGAGAGGGCAGGGACCGTCACGGAGGTCGCGGAGGCGGCATCCGTCGAGATCCCGGTCTGCGTGCCGTACACCGGCGCGTACGAGGCGTTCGCGGTGAGGGTCGTGAGGCTCACCGTCTTGTCGGCCGTCGTGTTGTTCAGCGCGACCAGGTACTCGACCTTCTCGTCGCGGTCGACGCGTGAGAACGCGTAGACGCCGGCACCGTCGTCGGCGTGGCGCTCGATCTGCGCGCCGGTGACCAGCGCCGGGTTGGCCTCGCGGAGGGCCGCCAGATCGGCGATGCGCTGGTAGACGGGTGCCGAGGTGTCGTAGCGGTCGACCGATCCGGCCGTCTCGCCCGTGATGAGGTTCTGGCTCTGGTACGACGGCACCTGGCTCGCGAACAGCGACTGGCGCGCGTCCTTGTCGCCGCCGGTGCCCACGAAGCCCTGCTCGTCGCCGTAGTAGACGACGGGCTGGCCCCGGCCGAGGAACATCAGGTCGTGGGCGAGCAGGTCGCGCTGCAGCGCGTTGTCGGCGTCCTTGAGGAAGTAGCCGACGCGGCCCATGTCGTGGTTGCCGAGGAAGGTGGGCAGCGCGGTCGCCGACGAGTCGGGCGTCGTGTACCGGTCGTCGCCCGCGTAGAGGTTCTGCAGGCTCTGGGTGTTGCCGCCGTTCGCGAAGCTCACCGCCGACGACTGGAACGTGAAGTCGAGCACGCTCGACATGTCGGTGTCGCGCACGTACGGCGAGAGCTTGGCGGGGTCGGCGTCGTAGACCTCGCCGAACATGAAGAAGTCCGCCTTGCCCTTCGCGTGCGCGTAATCGAGCACCCGGGTCGTCCACTGCTCCCAGAACTCGAAGTTCACGTGCTTGGCCGTGTCGATGCGGAAGCCGTCGATGCCGAGGTCGATCCAGCCCGAGTAGACGTCGACGAACCCGTCGACGACGGTGGGGCTTTCGGTCATGAGGTCGTCGAGACCGTCGAAGTCGCCGTACGTGACGGACTCGCCCGACCAGGTCGAGTTGCCGCGGTTGTGGTACAGCGTGGGGTCGTTCAGCCACGCCGGCACCTTGAGGTCCTTGTCGGCGTCGGCGATGACCGGCGTGTACGGGAACGACGTGGCGGGGTCGAGCGCCGGGAACGTGGCGGTGCCCGCGTAGGTGTGGGGGTCGAACGCGACGCCGTTCGCGTCGGTGTACGGCGAGGTCTTCTGGTCGATGTAGCCGTACTGCTGCTCGGCGTAGTCGATGACGTCGGCGGTGTGGTTGGCGATGATGTCGAAGTAGACCTTGATGCCCTTGGCGTGCGCCTCGTCGATGAGGGCCTTCAGCTCGGCGTTGGTGCCGAGGTGCGGGTCGATCTGGGTGAAGTCGGTGATCCAGTAGCCGTGGTATGCGGCGCTGGCGTTCGCCCCCTCGCCCTGCACCGGCTTGTTCTTGAAGCTCGGCGTGAGCCAGATCGCGGTCGTGCCGAGGCCGTCGATGTAGTCGAGGTTCTGTCGCAGACCCGCGATGTCGCCGCCGTTGTAGAAGCCCTTGTCGGTCGGGTCGTATCCCGTGGCCAGGCGATCGCCTGTGAGCCCGCCCTCGTCGTTCGAGGTGTCGCCGTCGGCGAAGCGGTCGGTCATGACGAAGTAGAACTGCTCCTGGCTGCCGGGCTCGCGCACCGGCGGGGCGACGAGCGCGTCGTCGTCGGCGGTGTACCCGGCGCGCAGGCTCTTCGCCTCGACGCCCACGCGCTTGGTGTTGTCGTCGAACACGAAGCGCAGCGTCGCGGGGCCGGCGATCGTCAGCGGGATGTTGTCGTTGCCGCCGTTCAGTCCGTACGACTCGTCCCACGCGTCGTTCGCGGCGACCTTGTACTCGTACGACCCCGCGGGCACCTCGAACTCGGCGGCGTACACGCCGGCGGTGCCGGTCGCGGCGAGCTCGGTCTCCGCGCACTCGGGCTGCCAGTCGGCGGAGCAGCCGAGCTCGGACTGCAGGCTGCCCACGAGAGCGAACGTGCGCTCGGCGGCGGCAGCGGGGGCGATCACGACGGCTCCCCCGGTGACGATGAGGGCTGCGGCCGCGAGACTCGCGGTGACGGTGCGTGCTCGGGGTCTTGTCGGCTGTGACATCAGGGCTCCTGGTTGGGGAGAAGGCACGACGACGTGCCGGTGAGCTGTGGGCCGACCCTAACAGCGGATTCATAAGAAGTGCAAGCGCTTACATCATGAGAGCCCTTTAATACAGTGGATGCCGGGGCCCCCGGCATCCACGCACTCCCTGATTACGCAACCGCTTGCAGAACGGAGCTACTCGGCGGGGCGCGCCTCGCGCGCTTGGCGGCGCGTGAGGGGTACGGCGTCGGAGGGGACGCGGATGCCGCCGGTATCGACCTCGACCGGGGCGCCCGTCTGGTTCGCGGCGCGCTGCGCCGACAGCGCCGCGTCGTCGTCGACGGCCTCCTGCAGCGCCGACTTCTCGCGCAGCGGCGGCGTCCGGAAGAACAGCGACAGGATGAAGGCGACGATCACGACCCACATCGCGACCCAGTACACGGCCACCGCCGAGTCGTTGAACGCAACGAGCAGCGGTTTGCTGAGCCGCGGATCAGCGCCCACGAGGAAGGACGTGTCGTCCACCGTGCTGTCGTCGATCTGCGAATCGCCGCCACCGTCGGCGAACTGATCAAGCAGCGTCGGCACGAGGCTGTCCACGAAGTCGGCGCGCTCCTCCGCGTCGGAGAAGTCCAGGGTCACCTGCCCGTCGTCGGACAGGCGGGCGACCGGCACCTGCTTCTGGATCTCGGTGAGCGCCGCCTGCTGCGCCTGCGCGACGGCCGCGGCGGTCGCGGCGTCCTGCTGCGACGCGGGGATCTGACCCGCTTCGACCTGCGCGGCGACGGCGTCGGTCGCCGCGGCGGTGGCCTTGTCGACGCCCTCCTGCAGCTGCTGCGTCGCGGCGTCGGTCGTCTGCGTGACGATCGGCGTGTAGATCTTCGCCATGATGTCGGCGTTCTCGGGGGCGTCGGCGACATCGGGGTCGAACGCGGCGTCGAGCGCCGTCGTGAGGGTCCCCTCGTCGGCGAACGAGGCCTGGATGTTCTGGGGCATGAGGGTGAACATGAGCGACAGGAGCACGGCCGTGCCGAGCGTGCCGCCGATCTGCCGGAAGAACGTCGAGGCGCTCGTGGCCACACCCATGTCGCGCAGACCGACGGAGTTCTGGCTCGCGATCGTGAGGGTCTGCATCAGTTGCCCGAGTCCGAGGCCGATGAGCAGCATGCCTCCGGCCATGAACCAGTACGACGTGTCGTACTTCAGGTGCGTCAGCCAGAAGAACCCGATCGACAGGAACGCGGTGCCCAGGATCGGGAAGATCCGGTACCGGCCGGTGCGGGCGATGAGCTGGCCGCTGCCGATCGACGCGATCATCATGCCGAGGATCATCGGCAGCATCTGCAGCCCGCTCTCGGTGGGCGTCGAACCGAGCACCAGCTGCAGGTAGAGCGGGATCGTGAGCATCGCCCCGAACATGCCGAAGCCGACGAACACGCCGATCACGGTCGCCATCGAGAACGTCGACGACCGGAACAGCTTCAGCGGGATCAGCGCGTCGTCCTTCATGAGCGTCTCGACGATCACGAAGGCGATGATGCCGAGTCCGCCCACGACGTAGCAGCCGATCGCCAGAGGCGAGTCCCAGCCCCACTCGCGGCCCTGCTCGGCCACCAGCAGCAGCGGCACGAGCGCGACGATCACGGTCGTCGCACCCCACCAGTCGATGCGGACGGAATGGACGGGATGCCGCGGGATGTGCAGGAACCGCAGCACGATGAACAGCGCCACGAGGCCGATCGGCACGTTGATGAGGAACACCCAGCGCCAGCCGGCGATGCCGAGGATCTCGTCCGCACCCGCGAACAGACCGCCGATGAGCGGGCCGAGCAGGCTCGAGACGCCGAACACCGCAAGGAAGTACCCCTGGTATTTCGCGCGCTCGCGCGGCGCGAGGATGTCGCCCATGATCGCGAGCGGCATCGACATGAGACCGCCGGCGCCGAGGCCCTGGATCGCGCGGAACGCCGCGAGCTCCAGCATCGACGTCGAGAACGACGCGAGGATCGAGCCGATCACGAACACGACGATCGCGAAGATGAACAGCGGCCGCCGGCCGAAGATGTCGGACATCTTGCCGTAGATCGGCGTGGAGATGGTCGACACGATGAGGTACGCCGTGGTCACCCACGCCTGCTGGCTCAGGCCGTGCAGGTCGTCGCCGATCGTCCGGATCGCGGTGCCGACGACGGTCTGGTCGAGGGCGGACAGGAACATCCCCGCCATCAGGCCGAAGATGACGAACAGGATCGCGCGGTGGGTCATGACCGGCGCGGCGGCCTCTTCGGACGACAGACGGGTCTCAGACATGATGCCCCCGATGTGCGGATCAGCGATGGCGATCGGGCGACTCCGGCGTCGTCAGGTCTCGGCCCATCGTAGACCGCGTGCCCGCTGGCGGGGCCGACCTCAGAGGCGTTCGATGATCGTCGCGTTCGCCATGCCGCCGCCCTCGCACATCGTCTGCAGACCATAGCGGCCACCGCTGGCCTCCAGGTGCGCCACGAGGGTGCCGAGCAGCCGGGTGCCCGACGCGCCGACGGCGTGGCCGAGGGCGATCGCGCCGCCCCACGGGTTGAGCTTCGCCGGGTCCGCGTCCAGGTCGCGCTGCCAGGCGAGCGGCACCGAGGCGAACGCCTCGTTGACCTCGTACGCGTCGAGGTCGCCCATCGACAGGCCGCTGCGCTCGAGGATGCGGCGCGTCGCCGGAATCGGCCCGGTGAGCATCATCATCGGGTCGTCGCCGACCACCGCGAAAGCGTGGAAGCGGGCCCGCGGTGTGAGCCCCAGTTCGGCCGCCTTCTCCTCGCTCATGATGAGGGCCGCGGATGCGGCATCCGTGAGCGGTGACGAATTGCCCGCGGTGACGCGCCAGTCGAGGTCGGGGAAGCGCTCCGCGAGCGCGTCGGTGCGGAAGGCCGGGCCGAGGCCGGAGAGGCCCTCCACCGTGGTGCCGCGGCGGACGGTCTCGTCGAACGCGACGGCGTCCTCGCCACCGGCCAGGACCGGGATCACCTGGGAGTCGAAGCGACCCTGGGCCCAGGCATCCGCCGCCCGCCGGTGCGACTCGGCCGAGAACGCGTCGAGCTCGTCGCGTCCGAGGCCCCAGCGCGCGGCGATGAGCTCGGCCGAGACGCCCTGGTTCACGAGGCCGTCGGGGTAGCGGCGCGTCACGCCCTGTGACACGGTGCCGCCGTGGGCCGACGAGCCGAGGGGGACGCGGCTCATCGACTCCACGCCGGCGGCGATGACGATGTCGTACGCGCCGGCGATCACGCCCTGCGCCGCGAAGTGCGCGGCCTGCTGGCTCGACCCGCACTGCCGGTCGATCGTCACGGCGGGCACGGTCTCGGCGAACCCGGCCGCGAGCACCGACTGACGCGCGATGTTGAGGGACTGGTCGGCGACCTGGCTGACGCATCCCATCAGCACATCGTCGATCTGCGTCGATTCCAGCCCGTTGCGCTCGAGCAGCGCCGTGAGCACGCCGGCGGCGAGGTCGACCGGGTGGACCGCGCTGAGGGCTCCCCCGGGCTTGCCCCGCCCCGAGGGCGTCCGGACGACGTCGACGATGACCGCACTGCGCATGAGATGCCTCCTGCTCCGAGCCTACGTCTCCGCGGAGCACGGAGATCCCGCCCGACTCGGACGCCCGGGCCGAATCGCTCCGAGTCTCGCGAGATCTCCGAGTGTGGCGCGACCGGGTCAGCCCAGCACCGCGGCGCGCTCCTGCGCGACCTCCAGCAGCCGCGGCACCCCGGCCTCGAGGGCGGGTCCGAACGTGTCGCCGGGTCGCTGCCCGTCGAGCCACCGTGTGTACAGCGCCTCGCAGAACACGGCGGCCTTGAACAGCGCGAGGGCCTCGTACCAGGGCAGCATCGAGAGGTCGAGTGGATGCCGCGCCGCGTACCGGTCGACCAGCTCGGCGGTCTCGGCAAAACCGTCGAGGCGGGTCACGGGCGTCAGCTCGAGCGGCGTCGGGGCCGCGCCCGGCCGGGCGTAGGTCGCGGTGAAGTAGCCGAGGTCCGCGAGCGGGTCGCCGAGGGTCGCCATCTCCCAGTCGAGGATCGCCGCCACCCGCGCCGGCGCCCCGTGCGCGTACATCAGGTTGCCGATGCGGAAGTCGCCGTGCACCACCGCGGCGCGCTGGGTGACCGGCATGCGGTCGGCGAGCCACGTCGCGAGCTCGTCGACCGCGGCGAACGAACGTCGCGAGTTCACCTGCCACAGCCCGGCGAAGCGTCCGACCTGCCGCGCGAGGTACCCCTGCGGGCGTCCGAGCGAGGCCACGTCGCCGTCCACCGGCACGGCGTGCAGGCCCGCCAGCGCGTCGACGGCCGCGAAGGCGATGCCGCGCCGGCCCGGACCGTCGTCGAGCGCCGGCGGGACGGCATCCGTCACCACGTCGCCCGCCACCCGCTCCATGACGTAGAACGGCACACCCAGCACCGCGGGGTCCTCGCACACCGCGACGATCGCCGGGACCGGCACCCCCGCCGCACCGAGCACGCGCTGCACCCGCGCCTCGCGAGCCATGTCGTGCGTCGAGGGCGGATGCGGCGGGCGCGGTCCGCGGCGGAGCACCAGGTCGTGACCGCCCCACGCGATGGCGTACGTGACGTTCGACTGCCCCTCGCCGATGCGCTCCCACGCGAGCGTCCCGTCGCCGAGGCCGGCGCCGCGGAGGTACTCCGCGACGGCATCGACGACGAGCAGCGGCGGCCGCTCGAGGCCGTCGGCCGCGGCCCACGAAGCAACGACCTCCGTCCCGTCGGGCCGCGAGATCACGGAACCACCTCGTCGAGGCGCGACGCGCCCGCCTCGACCTCGCGGGCGCGCGCGGATGCCGCCCGCCGGGCGATCGCCCAGCGGTGGGTCTCGCTCGACCCGTCGTAGATGCGGAACGGCCGGACCTCGTTGAGGTACTGCAGCAACGGCAGCGCGTCCGTGACGCCGTCGCCTCCGCACAGCTGGACGGACCGGTCGATGACGCGGAAGACGGCTTCGGAACAGTGAACCTTCGCGACCGACGACAGCGCCTCGCCGGCGCGCGGGTCGGCGGCCAGCACGCGGGCGGTCCTGTCGATGATCGCGTCGGAGGTCTCCAGGTCGATGACGCTGTCGGCGAGGAGAGCCTGGGCGACGCCGAGGTCGCGCAGCCTCGAGCCGAACAGCTCGCGCGCGTTCGCGCGGTCGAGCGCCGTGTCGTGGGCGCGGCGGGCGAGCCCGAGCCAGCGCATGCAGTGGGTGAGCCGCGCCGGCCCGAGCCTCACCTGCGCGTACCGGAAGCCCTGCCCCGGCTCGCCGAGCACATCCTCGTCGGGCACGAAGCACCCCGCGAAGCTCACGTAGGGGTGACCGCCGGCGATCGCACCCTCGATCGTGTGGACGTCGGGGCCGATCGTGACGCCGGGCGCGTCCAGCGACAGGAGGAACATCGTGGCGCCCTCCTGCCACGCGTCCACCGCCGGCGTTCGCGCCATCACGATCGCGAACGCGGCGCCGTTCGCCCCGCTGATGAACCGCTTGCGCCCGGTGATGCGCCAGCCGCCGTCGACGCGCTCGGCGGACGTCGACAGCGCCCGCGGGTCGGAGCCGGCGCCCGGATGCGGCTCGGTCATCGCGAAGCTCGACCGCACGTCGCCACGCACGAGCGGCGCGAGGAACCGCTCGTGCTGGGCCGGCGTGCCCACGACGTGCAGCAGGTGAACGTTGCCCTCGTCGGGCGCCATGATGCCCAGCACGAGGGGTCCGATCGGCGAGTACCCCGCCTCCTGGAACACCCCTGACCACTCGTCCAGCGGGAGGCCCAGCCCGCCGTACTCGACGGGCGCGTGCGGCGCGTACAGCCCGGCCTCGCGCGCGCGGTCCCGCAGTGCGGCGAGCGCGATGTCGTCGAGCGGCGCGCCGGGGGCGGGCTCGGCGGGCAGCACGACATCGCGGATGAAGCTGCGCGTGCGCGCCCGCAGGTCGGCGCTCACGCCGCACCCCCGGCCGAGAGCAGGCCGCCGTCGAGCGTGAGCACCTGCCCGGTGATCCACGCCGCGTCGTCGCCGACGAGGAACGCGACGGCGCCTGCGACGTCCTCGGGCGTGCCCAGCCTGCCGAGCGGGTACCCGGCGGCGACCTCGTCCTCGCGGCCCTCGTACAGCGCGCGGGCGAACCGCGTCTTGACGACGGCGGGAGCCACCGCGTTGACCCGCACGCGCGGAGCGAGTTCGACGGCGAGCGTCTCGGTCAGGTGCGACACGGCGGCCTTCGTCACGCCGTACCAGCCGATCCCGGGCGACGCGACGGCACCGGTGACCGACGACAGGTTCACGACGCTGCCGCCGTGCGCACCCTCGCCGAGGCCGCGCGCGAGGGCCTCCTGCGTCCACGCGAGCGTCGACACGACGTTGACCTCCAGGATCTTGCGTGCGGCGCCCAGATCGAGCCCCGCGAGCGGGCCGTAGACCGGGTTGATGCCGGCGTTGTTGACGAGGATGTCGATGCCGCCGAACTCGGTCACGACGCGGTCGAGGGTCTCGGCGCGGTGGTCGGGGTCGTCGGCAGCACCGCCGACGCCGATCGCCGAGCCGGCGGGCAGCGACGACACCGCGGCGACGAGCTCGTCCGGGTGTCGTGCCGTCAGGCACACGCGCGCGCCTTCGGCGGTCAGGCGCGACGCGATCGCGAGTCCGATCCCGCGGCTCGCCCCCGTCACGACGGCGGTGCGGCCGCTCAGCGGTGTGGTCATCTTCGTCCTCGCTCTCGGGCAGACGGCATCGTCTGCGCTTAATCGTGCGTAAGAAACGTGCGCCGCACAACCCCGATCCGCCGCCGATGCGGCGGGTTGCGGCATCCACTTTCTAATGCATAATAAAAACATGCTGCGCGGCGAGGACGCCGCACCGTGACCCCCTCACAGGAATCGGAGTTTCGGCGATGGCGCTGACACGAGACATCTACGACGACGACCACGAGCAGTTCCGCGAGGTCGTGCGCGCGTTCACCGAACAGCACGCGCGGCCCCACGCCGAGCGCTGGGAGGCCGAGGGCAAGGTCGACCGGTGGCTGTTCGAGAAGGCGGCAGAGGCCGGCATCCTGGGCTTCTCGATCCCGGAGGAGTACGGCGGCGGCGGCGCGGACGACTTCCGGTTCCACGCCATCATGGGCGAGGAGCTCGCGCGCCACCCGGTGTCGGACGGCATGGCCGGCATCGCCCTGTCGAACGACATCGTGATCCCCTACTTCACCGATCTCACGAACGACGAGCAGAAGCAGCGATGGCTCCCGGACATCGCCGCCGGCGAGCTCATCGTCGCCGTCGCCATGACCGAGCCCGGCACCGGCAGCGACCTGTCGGGCATCCGCACCTCCGCGGTGCGCGAGGGCGACGAGTACGTCGTCAACGGCACGAAGATCTTCATCTCGAACGGGCAGAACGCCGACCTCGTCGTCACCGCAGTGCGCACGAGCGAAGACCCGCACCGAGGCCTCAGCCTGCTCGTCATCGAGACGGACTCCCCCGGATTCTCACGCGGCCGCAACCTCGAGAAGGTCGGCCTGCACGCGCAGGACACCAGCGAGCTCGTGTTCCAGGACGTTCGCGTCCCCGCCGCGAACCTGCTCGGCGCCGAGGGCGACGGCTTCTTCGGACTCATGCGCAACCTGCCGCAGGAGCGGCTGTCGATCGCCGCCGCCGCGGTCGCCTCGAGCGAGGGCGTGCTGGAGCGGACGATCGACTATGTCAAGGGGCGCACGGCGTTCGGAAAGCCGGTCGGCTCGTTCCAGAACACGCGGTTCGAGCTGGCCGACATGGTCACCTCCACCGAGGTGAGTCGCGCGTACATCGACGCCTGCATCCGCGCGCACTCCGCCGGCGAGCTGTCGGCCGAGGACGCCGCCGCCGCGAAGTTCTGGACCACCGAGCAGTACGTGCAGATCGTGAACCGCTGCCTGCAGCTGCACGGCGGCTACGGCTACATGCGCGAGTACCGCATCGCGCGCGACTACGAGGACGCGCGCATCACGACCATCTACGGCGGCACGACCGAGATCATGAAAGAGATCGTCGGCCGTGGCCTCGGACTGTGAAGGGAACCCCCATGGCTGACGCCTACATCTACGACGCCGTGCGCACGCCGCGCGGCCGCAACCGCGGCGGCGCGCTTCACGGCACCAAGCCCGTCGACCTCGTCGTGGGGCTCATCCACGCGATCCTCGAGCGCAATCCGGGAGTCGACCCGGCGCTCATCGACGACATCGTGCTGGGCGTCGTGTCGCCCGTGGGCGAGCAGGGCGGCGACATCGCCCGTACCGCCGCCCTCGTGGCCGGGCTCCCCGAGACCGTCGCGGGAGTGCAGCTCAACCGCTTCTGCGCCTCCGGGCTCGAGGCCGTCAACACGGCGGCGCACAAGGTCGCCTCGGGTTTCGAAGACCTTGTGCTCGCCGGCGGCGTCGAGTCCATGTCGCGCGTGCCGATCGGCTCGGACGGCGGCGCCTACGCCCAGGACCCGACCACCAACTACGACCTGTACTTCGTGCCGCAGGGCATCGGCGCCGACCTCATCGCCACGCTCGAGGGCTTCTCTCGCGGCGACGTCGACGCCTACGCCGCCGAGTCGCAGCGCCGCGCCGACACCGCGTGGCGCGAGGGGCGGTTCGACGGCTCGATCGTGCCCGTGCGCGACCAGAACGGCGTGACCCTGCTCGACACCGACGAGCACCGGCGCCCCGACACGTCCGGCCTCGGCAGCCTGCCGGCGGCGTTCGCGGCGCTCGGCGACACGGCGGGCGTCGACGCCGTCGCGAAACAGAAGTACCACGCCGTCGAACGCATCGATCACGTCCACACCGCGGGCAACTCGTCGGGCATCGTCGACGGCGCGGCGCTCATGCTCATCGGCAGCAAAGAGGTCGGCGAGCGCCTCGGCCTCACTCCGCGCGCCCGCATCGTCGCGACCGCGGTCACCGGCTCCGAGCCGACGATCATGCTCACCGGCCCGACGCCGGCGACGCAGAAGGCACTCGCCAAGGCCGGGCTGGCGGCATCCGACATCGACCTGTTCGAGCTGAACGAGGCCTTCGCCGCCGTGGTGATGAAGTGGGAGAAGGACCTCGGCATCCCGCACGACAAGGTCAACGTCAACGGCGGGGCGATCGCGCTCGGCCACCCGCTCGGCGCCACCGGCGCCATGATCCTCGGCACGCTCCTCGACGAGCTCGAGCGGCGCGACCAGCAGCGCGGGCTCGCGACGCTGTGCGTCGGCGCCGGCATGGGCATCGCCACCGTCATCGAGCGGGTCTGACCCGCGGCATCCACCCTCACTGACTCGAGAAGAGAACACCCATGAGCACCACGATCGACGACACGACCGTGTACCAGGGCTATGCCTGGGAGCAGGATGCCGACGGCGACGTCGTCATCACGCTCGATGATCCCGGCAGCACCGTCAACACCATGAACCCCCACTTCGTGGCCGCCCTGAAGGCGACGGCCGACCGGCTGGAAGCGGAGCGCGACGGCATCCGCGGAGTCGTGCTGATCTCGGCCAAGCGCAGCTGGTTCGCCGGCGGAGACCTCAACCTGCTGCGCGCCGCCGACCCCGCGAAGGCCGCAGAAGAGACCGCGCACATCGACGCGGTCAAAGCCGACATGCGGCGGCTGGAGCTGCTCGGCCGGCCGGTGGTCGCCGCCATGAACGGCACCGCCCTCGGCGGCGGGCTGGAGGTCGCGCTCGCCGCCCACCACCGCATCGCCGCCGACGTGCGCGGCGCCCAGTTCGGGGTGCCCGAGGTGTCGCTCGGACTCCTCCCCGGCGGCGGCGGCATCACGCGGCTGGTCCGCATGCTCGGGCTGCAGAAGGCGCTGACCGACGTGATCCTGCCGGCGACGAAGTTCTCGCCGTCCGACGCCCTGGCCGTCGGCATCGTCGACGAGCTCGTCGCCTCGACAGACGAACTGCTGCCGGCCGCCAAGGCCTGGATCGCCGCGAACCCGGCACCCGTGAAGCCGTGGGACGAGAAGGGCTTCCGCATTCCCGGCGGTGCACCGACATCACCCTCGCTCGCGGGCGCGCTGCCCGCGTTCCCGGCCTCGCTGCGCAAACAGCTCAAGGGCGCGCCGCTGCCCGCGCCGCGCGCCGCGATGGCGGCGGCCGTCGAGGGCGCCTACGTCGACTTCGACACGGCGTCGAAGGTCGAGACCCGCTACCTCGTCGAGCTCACGCACGGCCAGGTCGCGAAGAACATGATCAAGGCGCTCTTCTTCGACCTGCAGCACATCAATGCCGGCGGCTCGCGCCCTTCGACAAGCTCACGGACAGGTGAGCCCCTCCCGAAGTACCGGGCCGAGAAGCTCGGCGTCATCGGGGCCGGCATGATGGGTGCCGCGATCGCGTACGTGTCGGCCAAGGCGGGCATCGAGGTGGTGCTCAAGGACGTCACGCTCGAGGCGGCCGAGAAGGGCAAGGACTACGCCCGCGGGCTGGAGGACAAGTCGCTCGCGCGCGGCCGCACGAATGCGGAGAAGTCCGCGGCGCTGCTCTCCCGCATCACACCCACCGCCGATGCGGCGGACTTCGAAGGTGTCGACTTCGTGATCGAGGCGGTCTTCGAGTCGGTGCCGGTCAAGCAGGGCGTGTTCCAGGAGATCCAGCACGTCGTGCGACCCGACGCCGTGCTCGGCTCCAACACCTCCACACTGCCGATCACCCTGCTGGCCGAGGGCGTCGAGCGCACCGGCGACGTCATAGGCATCCACTTCTTCTCGCCCGTCGACAAGATGCCGCTCGTCGAGATCGTCCGCGGCGAGCGCACGAGCGACGAGGTGCTCGCCAAGACGTTCGACTTCGTGCAGCAGATCCGCAAGACCCCGATCGTCGTCAACGACGCCCGCGGGTTCTTCACCTCGCGCGTCATCGGCACCTTCATCGCCGAAGCGGTCGCGGCGGTCGGCGAGGGCGTCGAGCCCGCGTCGGTCGAGCAGGCGGCGCTGCAGGCCGGGTACCCCGCGGGAGCGCTGCAGCTCCTCGACGAGCTGACCCTGTCGCTCACGCAGAAGATCCGGCTCGAGACCCGCGCCGCCGCCGAGGCGGCCGGCGAGACGTGGGTGGCGCATCCCTCCGAGGCGGTCGTCGACTTCATGGTCGACGACGCGCACCGCACCGGCCGCCGCGCCGGAGCGGGGTTCTACGACTACGACGACACCGGCCGCCGCATCGGCATCTGGCCCGGCCTGCGGTCGGCCTACGGATCCGGGCGCACCGTGCTCCCCTTCGAGGACCTGCAGGAGCGGATGCTGTTCGCCGAGGCTCTCGACACGATCGCGTGCCTGGACGCCGGGGTGCTCACCTCGGTGCCCGACGCGAACATCGGGTCGATCTACGGCATCGGGTTCCCCGCGTGGACCGGCGGCGTGCTGCAGTACGTCAACCAGTACGACGGCGGGCTGCCGGGCTTCATCGCCCGGTCGAGGGAGCTCGCCGGGCGGTACGGCGACCGATTCCTGCCGCCTGTGTCGCTGCTGGCCAAGGCCGAGGCGGGTGAGACCTATGAGTGACACGACGCTCACCGGAATCCCCGAGCCTGCTCCGGCGCCGGGGCCGTCGGTCCCTGAGCCCGTCGGAGGGCGGCTGCGCACCCGGTTCACCGAGGTGCTCGGCATCGAGCACCCGGTCGTGCAGGGCGGCATGATGTGGGTCGGCCGCGCCGAGCTGGCCGCGGCGGTGTCCGAAGCGGGCGGCCTCGGAATGATCACGGCGCTCACCCAGCCCACCCCGGCCGACCTCGTGAGGGAGATCGAGCGGGCGCGCACCCTCACCGACAAGCCGTTCGGCGTGAACCTCACGATCCTCCCCTCGATCAGCCCGCCGCCGTACGACGAGTACCGGCGCGCGATCATCGACGCGGGTGTGACGATCGTCGAGACCGCCGGCGCCAACCCCGAGCCGCACATGGACATGTTCCGCGAGCACGGCGTCCGCGTCATCCACAAATGCACGTCGGTGCGCCACGCCCTCAAGGCCGAGAAGGTCGGCGTGACGGCCGTGTCGATCGACGGGTTCGAGTGCGCCGGACATCCCGGCGAGGACGACGTGCCGGGCCTGGTGCTGATCCCCGCTGCGGCCGATGCGCTCGGCATCCCGTTCATCGCGTCGGGAGGGTTCGCCGACGGCCGCGGCCTCGCGGCGGCGCTGGTGCTGGGCGCAGACGGCGTCAACATGGGCTCGCGGTTCATGTGCACGGTCGAGTCGCCCGTGTCGCAGCAGGTGAAGGAGCGCATCGTCGAGGCCACCGAGCTCGACACCAACCTCATCTTCCGGTCGCTGTACAACACCGCCCGCGTGGCGAAGAACGCGGTGTCGGACGAGGTGGTGCGCATCCTCGCCGAAGGCGGCCAGTTCCCCGATGTGCGCGAGCTCGTCGCCGGCGCCCGCGGCCGCCGGGTCTTCGAGGACGGCGACCTGGATGCCGGCATCTGGACGGTCGGCCAGGTGCAGGGCCTCATCCAGGACATCCCGCACGCCGCCGACGTCGTCCGCCGCACCGTCGCGCAGGCCCACGACGTGCTGCAGCGACGTCTGGCACTATTCGCCTGACGCCCGTCGGGAAGGGGATGCCGGCAGCCTCGACCGCCGGCATCCCCGCCCGCACCCGGCGCGCTCCGCTCGGAGATCGCGCCCCGCTCGGACGGATGACAGGGAGCCCTCCGAGACTCGCGAGATCTCCGAGCGGACGGACCAGGCGAGGTCAGGCGCCGGCGCCGTGGCGGACGAGGTCCTGGGTCTCACGGACGAGGTCGTCGAGACTGCGGGTGCGGGGGTTCCACCACTCCACCGCCCAGTTCATCGAGCCGAGCAGCAGCAGACGGAAGATGTTGATGTCGAGGTCGGCGCGCAGCTGGCCGGCGTCCTGAGCGGCGTGGAACAGGTCGCGCCAGATGCGGCTGTATGCGGCTTCCTCGGCGGCCGGCCGCACGCGCAGGTGCTCGGGCACCTGCCCGGCGTTGCGCACCGACGCGGTCGTGTAGTCCGAGATGTGCAGCTCGTAGCGCAGGTGGGCATCGACGGCGGCGAGGATGCGGTCGAGCGGCGTCGCCTCGGCGGGCAAGGCCGCGATCACCTCGTCGACGTGCACGCGCACGCGGTGGGCTCCGGCCCACATGACCTCTTCGACGAGGTCGTCGCGCGAGCCGAAGTAGTAGTAGATCGCGGGCGCCTGGACGCCGGCGACATCGGCGACGTCGGTCAGGCGCGTGCCCGCATAGCCCTTGCGGCTCAGCACCTGCGCCGCGGCATCCAGGATCCGCTCACGTGTGCGCTGCGACTTCAGCGTCGCTCCGTCCTCGCCGCCCTGCGACACGCCGGTCCCCTCTCGTCCGTCACATTCTAACTGGGATTCGAAAATCTCCGCCGCTTCTCTTGTGCGGAGACTCTCGCGGCGATACCGTGAATCGCGATTCACTTAATGCCACGTTCTCAACGGAGAGAGCAGGACCCGACATGACCCTCGTCCACGACGACGGCACCGCCGTCCTCACCACCAGCGACCCTCGCGACGGCAGCCCGATCGCCTCCTACCCGGTCGCGACGGCCGACGACGTCCGCCGCGCCGTCGAGAGTGCGCGCGACGCCGCCGCCTGGTGGGCCGCGCAGGGCTTCGACGGTCGGCGGCGGGTCCTGCTCGCTTTCAAGGGCGCCGTCGCCCGCGACGCGAAGAGCCTGGCCGCGACGATCGCGCGCGAGACGGGCAAGCCCGAGGGCGACGCCCTGCTGGAGGTCATGCTGACGCTGGGCCACCTCGACTGGGCGGCGAAGAACGCCGAGCGCGTGCTCAAGCGCCGCAAGGTGAAGGCCGGTCTCGTGAACTACAACCAGCACGCGACGCTCGGCTACGAGCCGCATGGCGTCGTCGGCGTCATCGGCCCGTGGAACTACCCGTTCTACACGCCGATGGGCTCGATCTCTTATGCGCTCGCGGCAGGCAACGCGGTCGTGTTCAAGCCGAGCGAGCTCACACCCGGCACCGCGGTATGGGTCGCCGACAAGTGGCGCGAGGCCTGCGACCGTCCGGTGCTGCAGGTCGTGACCGGCGACCGCGGCACGGGCGCCGACCTCGTGCGGGCAGGCGTCGACAAGGTCGCGTTCACAGGCTCGACGGCGAGCGCCAAGAAGGTCATGGCCGCGTGCGCCGAGACACTCACGCCGCTCGTCGCGGAATGCGGCGGCAAGGACGCGCTCATCGTCGCCGCCGACGCCGACCTCGACGCCGCGGCGGACTTCATCGCGTTCGGGGCCATGGGCAATGCCGGCCAGACCTGCGTGGGCGTCGAGCGCGTGTACGTCGAGCAGGCCGTACGCGACGCACTGGTCGACAGGGTCGTCGAGCGCGCCGGGCGCATCGTCGTCGGCGGCGATGCGCCGACGTACGGCCCCATGACCCTCGCCGCCCAGTCCGACGTCGTCGCTGCGCACGTCGACGATGCCCTCTCCCGCGGGGGTCGCGTCGCGTTCGGCGGCCCCGGCTCGATCGACGGGCGCACGGTGTCGCCGATCGTCCTGGTCGACGTGCCCGAGGACTCCGACGCCGTGCAGCGCGAGACGTTCGGCCCGACGGTCGTGATCAACGCCGTGGCCGACCTCGACGAGGCCATCGCGCGTGCGAACGCAACCGATTACGGCCTGGGCGCCGCCGTCTTCACCACGGACGCCAAGAAGGGTGAGCGCCTCGCCGCCCGCCTGCGCGCGGGCGTCGTGACGATCAACTCGGTGCTGGGCTTCGCCGCGGTGGGCGCCCTCCCCTTCGGCGGCGTGAAGGGCTCGGGCTTCGGCCGCATCCACGGCGCCGACGGCTTGCGCGAGTTCAGTGTGCCGAAGTCCATCGCACGGCAGACCCGCACAGCGGCACTCAACCTGCTGACGCTCGAGCGCTCACCGCGCGACATGCATCTCGTCGAGCGCATGATCCCGATGCTGCACGGCAAGGGCCGCTGATCCGGCCCGCACGCACCCGTGCACGGCGTCGGAGAACCTCGGCGACACGCCATCCGAACCGACCCGGGCCGGCATCGCCGAAGAGTTCCGCCGCCGGGTGCACACGCCGGAGGGATGCCGCGCCGGCGCCTCACGCCGGGTCGGCGGCCGCACGCACGCCGAGCACGATCTCGACGAGGCATGCGAGGCGCTCGGCGGCGGCCGCGTCGCCCACGGACAGCAGCGGAGCCTGGTCGGCCACGACCCCGAGCCCCGCGTGGACGAGCACAGCGGCCTCGCGACCGCCGAGCTCCGGGCGCACCGCCTGCAGCACCGCGACCCAGTCGGCGACGTGCGCGCGCTGGAGGGCGCGCAGCCGGCGCTGCTCGTCGGGGGCGAGGTTGGCGATCTCGGAGAAGTACACGCGCGTGAGCTCGAGGTTGCCGAACGTGTGGGCGACGTACGCACGGACGAGCCCGTGCATCAACTCGGACGGGGATGCCGCCTCCTCGCGCGCGCGGAGCACGGCGCGCTCCAGCGACACGGCGGCGCGGTCGCAGGCCGCGAGCAGCAGGGCGGACTTGCCGTCGAAGTGGCGGTAGACGCCGGAGGGCGTGAGGTCGACCGCGACGGCGATGTCCTCGATGGTCGCCTCGTTGTACCCGCGTGCGGCGAACTGCCGGATGGCCGCGTCGATGAGCCGCGCCCGCCGGCCCTGATCGGCCGACGCCTCGGCGTGCGGGTCGGGTGGAGGTGCAGCATCCACCGATCCGGGCGAGGGGAGCGAGCCGTCGAGGGCGCGCCACGCGGCACCGGCGAGCAGCGCGCGCAGCGTGCGGGCGGCGACCGTGGTGTGGTGGGCGGTGATGCTGGCGATCGCGCTCAGCGCGGCGAGCACCAGAAGCCCGCGGTCCACCTCGGCGACGGCCGGGCGGAAGCCCGCGTGCGCGGCCTCGAACCGGCGGCGGAGCGTACGGAACTCGGAGGTCAGCAGCTCACGATCGTCGTGCTCGAGGTAGCGCCCCTCCCAGCGGTAGATGCCGCCGGTGGCCCGCAGTTCCACCGTGGTGGCGATGACGGCCTCGACCAGCGCGTCGAGCGCGGCCCGGGCCTCGTCCGGGGTGCCGAGCGGCAGGGCCGCCGCGGCATCGGTGTCTTCGACGAGCCGATGGGCCAGGGTGAAGGCCGTGCGCACGAACAGCGCGTACTTGTTCGGGAAGTGGCGGTACAGCGCGGGCGCCGAGATGCCGACGGCTGCCGCGATGTCCTGCATGCCGACCGCGTGATAGCCGTGCTGCGCGAAGGCGAGCGCGGCAGCCTCCTCGATGCGGCGCTTGCGGTCGCGGGGCCGCGTGCGCGGGGCTGCGGCAGGCACGGCGGCGGGCATGGGCTCAGCCTACCCGCGGCCCCGGCACCAGGGCCGAGGCGCGAGGCACGGTTCACTTGGATCGCATCGACCCATGTGAATCCGGGTTAACAAAACGCGTGACATCGGGCGATCCCGGTGTCATACTCGACACACCAGCCCCGGTGTCGCAGAGTCGCGGCATCCGTACGACGACGTGACGAGAGGCAACCCGATGACCGACGCCGCCCCCTCCGCGATCCCCGCCGCCGCGCGGCGCAACCACTGGATGAATCAGGTCGCGACGCACGCCGAGATGAAGCCGGATGCCGCCGCCTTCAGGTTCCTCGGCGAGACGATCACATGGCGCCAGGCCGCCGCGCGCATGGACGCCTTCGCCGCCGCGCTCGCGCGCCGCGGTGTCGGCTTCGGCGACCGCGTCCTGCTGCTGACCCTGAACCGCCCCGAGGTCGTCCTCTCGGTCTTCGGCATCAACCGCCTCGGCGCCATCGCCGTGCCGATCAACATCCGCCTCACCCCACCCGAGATCGCGTACATCGTGGACGACGCCGATGCCGACGTCCTCATCGTCGAGGCGCCGCTCGCCCCGCTGGTCGGCGCGGTCGCGCAGATCACCGACCGCGTCAAGAAGGTCATCGTGATCGGCGACGCCTCGACGGCGTCGGCGGCCGGTCCGGTCCCTGAGCCTGTCGAAGGGCAGGAGTCGTGGGCGGACCTCGTCGCCGAGGACCCGGACGGCTTCGGGGCCCCCGACGTCCCCGAGGACACCACGTGCCTCATCATGTACACGTCCGGCACCACCGGCCGCCCGAAGGGCGCGATGCTCGACCACGTCAACCTCTTCGCGCAGAGCCTCACGCTGCTGCGCGTGAACCAGGTGTTCGGCGAGGACGACATCTCGTTCATGACCGCACCCCTGTTCCACATCGCGGGGCTGGGATCGATCGCACCGAACTTCGTCATCGGGATCGTCACCGTGATCCACCCGCTGGGCGCCTTCAACCCGACCGAGCTGCTCGACGCCTGGGAGAGGGAGAAGGCGACCATCGTCTTCAACGTGCCGCAGCAGTGGCAGGCGATCTGCGCCGACCCGACGATCGCGGACCGCGACCTGCACCTGCGCATCATCAGCTGGGGAGCGGCGCCGGCCTCCGACACGCTCCTGCGCCAGATGAGCGACCGCTTCCCGCGGGCGATCAACGTCGCGGTGTTCGGGCAGACCGAGATGACCCCCATCACGTGTGCTCTGAGCGGCGAGGACTCGCTGCGCAAGCTGGGTTCGGTCGGCCGCCCCATCCCGACCCTGCAGTACCGCGTGGTCGACGAGGAGCTGAACGACGTCGAGCGCGGCGAGGTGGGCGAGATCCTGTACCGCGGACCCAACCTGATGAAGGGGTACTGGCGCAAGCCGGCCGAGACCGCGGAGGCGTTCGAGGGCGGCTGGTTCCACTCCGGGGACCTCGTCCGGCAGGACGAAGAGGGTTTCGTGTGGGTCGTGGACCGCAAGAAGGACATGATCATCTCCGGCGGCGAGAACGTGTACTGCGCCGAGGTCGAGAACGTGCTGTTCGCGCACCCGAAGATCGTGGATGCCGCCATCTACGGGCGTGCGGACGAGCGCTGGGGCGAGGTGGCCGTCGCAGCGGTCGCAATCGCGCCCGGCGAGGAGCTGACGATCGACGAGCTGCAGGCATGGCTCGGCGACAAGCTCGCGCGGTTCAAGCAGCCCAAGGCGCTCGTCATGGTGCCGGCGCTCCCCCGCAACGCCGCCGGCAAGGTCAACAAGGTCGCGCTGCGCGCGGCCGACCGCGAGCTCGCCCCGGCGTGAACGTACCCGCATGACCGACACGATCGACGCCGCGCGGGCGATCGACCCGGCGCCGATCGCCGCGCCTGTCCCGACGAGGGCCGCGGTGGTCCGGGAGCGCGGCGGCACGGCCGTCCTCACCGAGGTCACTCTGCCGGCACCCGGCCCCGACGACGTCGTGGTGCGGATCATGGCGTCGGGCGTGTGTCCCACCGACCTGTTCGGCCTGGACGGCGGGGCCGGCGACCGATTCCCCGCGGTGTTCGGGCATGAGGGCGCAGGAATCGTGCTCGCCGTCGGCGGCCGGGTCGGCGGCATCCATCCCGGCGACCACGTCGTACTGGGCTTCGCATCGTGCGGATCGTGCCGCGCGTGCGCCGACGGGCATCCCGCGTACTGCGCCCGGTTCGGGGAGCTGAACTACGGGACCCGTGACGCCCTGGCCGGCGACGAGCGCGTGAACACGGGCTGGATGTCGCAGTCCTCGTGGGCCGAGCACGTGGTGACGCCCGCGTCGAGCGTCGCGGTCGTCGGCGACGATGTGCCGTGGCCCGTTGCCGCGCCCCTCGGGTGCGGCGTCCTCACCGGCGCCGGAACCGTGCTGAACGCCCTGCGACCCGGTCCCGGCGATGGGCTGCTCGTGCTCGGGGCGGGCACGACGGGCCTCGCCGCCGTCATGGCCGCCCGTCACCGCGGCGTCTCGCGCATCGCGGTGAGCGATCCACTGGCCGCGCGTCGGGCGCTCGCGCTCGAGCTCGGCGCCACCGCAGCGCACGACCCGTCGTCCCTCGCCGCCATGACGGGGTTCACCCATGCGCTCGACACGGTCGGCACCCAGGGCACGACGGAGGCTGCGCTCGCCGCCCTCGCCCCGCGCGGGGTCGTGGCGACCGTCGCACTCAAGCCCGGCGCGAACCCCGTCACGGTGTCGCAGTCGCGGCTGCTGTGGGGCCGCACGCTCGTCGGCGTCATCGAAGGCGACGCGGTCGTCGCACGCGACGTCGCGCTGCTGGCCGCGCTGTGGCGCGCCGGGCGCCTTCCCGTCGAGCGCCTCGTCACCGCCTACGACTTCGCCGACATCGGCGGGGCGCTCGACGACGTGCGCGCCGGCCGTGCGATCAAGCCGGTGCTGATGATGGATCGGGATGCCGGTGAGACGGCGGTGGCGGCATCCCCGGCTCCGCTCATCGACGCGCTGCGTGCGGGCACCGTGCCCGACGACGACCTGCCCGTGCTGTGGCGCTCCCTGCCGCCGGTCGCGCCGGACCAGCTGCGCGGCCTGTGGCGCGGCTGGGGCGTGACGCGCGGCCACCGCGCCGGGCGACTGCTGGAGCGCCACCGCTGGTACGGCAAGCTCTTCCGGTCCGAGGACGACGTGTCGCCCATCGTCTGCGAGCGCGACGACGGCTCGCTCGTCGAGGACCTCGCACTGGCCCGGGGCGGCGCGACGCTGCGCACGGCATCGTACGACGGCATCCCGACCGCGGCGATGTTCTACGACGGCCAGGCGATCGTCGACCTGTTCGTCCGGCTCGCCCCCGATGCGGTGCTCGGGGTGATGACGGGGAGGGATGCCGCCGATCGCGGTCGCGCGTACTTCTTCGTCCTGGAGGAGGACCCGGACCGCCCGGTCGCGCGCGCCCCGCACGACTGAAGACTCGGAGATCCCGCGAGGCTCGGACAGATGGCGCGCATCGGTCCGAGTCTCGCGGGATCCCCGAGTGTGGCCAGTCCCTAGGCGCGGGCGTCGGGCGTCGAGTACGTGCTGCGCTGCTCGATGACCGCGAGCGTGCACCGCGAGATGCACACCAGCCGCGACGCGTCGTCGACGATGCGGATCTCCCACACGTGCGCGCGCCGACCGATGTTGGCGGGTGTCACCGTCGCGGTCACCCAGCCCGACGAGATCGGGCGGATGTGGTTGGCGTTGATCTCCTGGCCGACGACGTGGAACCGCTCGCGGTCGACGGCGAGGTAGCCCGCCCACGACGCGAGGGTCTCGGCGAGCGCGACGGACGCCCCGCCGTGCAGCACCCCGGCAGGCTGCACGGTGCGCCGGTCGACCGGCATCCGTCCCACCAGCGCGTCGTCACGGATCTCGACGATCTCGATGCCGAGGTTCTCGATCAGCGTGCCGCCCGCCATCGCCGGAAGGTCGACGGCGGCGACATCGCCGAACCAGAGCGTCATCCGGCCGCTTCTTCTGCCCGGTCCGCGACGGCGAGCGCCGCGGTGTCGGCGACATAGCCGTCGATGTGGCGCTCGTCGGGCCCGTTGTACTCCGACAGCGGGCGGATCAGCGCGTTCGAGGCGAGCTGCTCCATGATGTGCGCCGTCCACCCCGTCACGCGGGCCGCCACGAACAGCGGCGTGAAGGTCTCGGTGTCGAAACCGATGAGGTTGTACGCCGGACCCGACGGGTAGTCGAGGTTCGGGTAGATGCCCTTGCGCGCCACGAACTCGGACTCGAGGGTGTCGTACAGCGCCGCGACGTCGGGGCGGTCATAGTGCTCGACGAGCGTGTCCAGCGCGGCCTTCATGGTCGGCACGCGCGAGTCGCCGCGCTTGTAGACGCGGTGACCGAAGCCCATGATCTTGCGCTTCTCGGCGAGGGCCTGGTCGAGCCACGCCGCCACGTTCTCTGCCGAGCCGATCTCGTCGAAGATGTGCAGCACAGCCTCGTTCGCGCCGCCGTGGAGCGGTCCCTTGAGTGCGCCGATGGCCCCGACGACGGCCGAGTAGAGGTCGCTGAGCGTCGAGGTGATCACGCGGGCGGTGAACGTCGAGGCGTTGAACGAGTGTTCGCCGTACAGGATCATCGAGCGGTTGAAGGCGTCGACGACGACCTCGTCGGCCTCCTCGCCGAAGGTCATCCACAGGAAGTTGGCGGCGTAGTCGAGGTCGTCGCGCGGCGCGACGGGCGGCAGGCCGCGGCGACGGCGCTGGCCGTAGGCGACGATCGCGGGCAGCACGGCGAAGAGCCGGACGCTGCGCTCGAGGTTCTGCTCGACACTGCCGCTGGCGTCGAGGACCGACCCGGTGCCGGCGAGGTCCCGCGCGCCGATGAGGCTCACCGCGGTGCGCACCTCGTCCATCGGGTGCGCGTCCAGCGGCACGAGGTCGATCGTGGTGCGCACGTCGTCGGGGATCCCGCGGTGCGCGCGCTCGGTCAGCCGCAGCTCGGCGAGCTGCTCGGCATCGGGAAGCTCGCCGTTCCACAGCAGATAGGCGACCGCCTCGAACGGCTGCGTGGCCGCGAGCTCCTGCACGGGGTACCCGCGGTACAGCAGCGAGTTCGTCTCGGGGTTGACCTTCGAGACCGCCGTGTAGTCCACGACGACGCCGGCGAGGCCCTTCCGGATGTCGGGTTCGGTCATGTCAGTCCCCTGTTCTTTCGGGCTGGGCGATCTGGAAGTTGAACACCGAGGTGTCGAAGTGGTTGTACTGCTCGTAGTCGATGAGGTCGTAGAGGTCGGCACGGTGCTGCATCTCGCCGAGCTTCGACGTCAGGTGGCCGTCCTCGACGAGCGTATCGAGTGCGCGGGATGCCGCACCCATCGCGATCCGCAGCAGCGAGACGGGCCAGATCACGATGTTGACGCCGACGTCGCGCAGCTGGTCGACGCTGAACAGGTCGGACTTGCCGAACTCGGTCATGTTGGCGAGGATCGGCACGTCCACGGCCTTGCGGACCGCCTCGAACTCGTCGAGCGTGCGCATCGCCTCGGGGAAGATCGCGTCGGCTCCGGCATCCACGAGCGCCTGCGCGCGCCGGACGGCGGCATCCAGTCCTTCCACCGCGCGGATGTCGGTCCGCGCCATGATGAGGAAGTTCGGGTCCCGGCGCGCGTCGGCTGCGGCGCGGATGCGCTTGATGGCGGTGTCCTCGTCGACGACGGCCTTGCCGTCGAGGTGACCGCAGCGCTTCGGGTTGATCTGGTCCTCGATGTGGGTACCGGCAAGACCCGCGTCCTCGAGCGTCTGGATCGTGCGGGCGACGTTCATCGGCTCGCCGAACCCGGTGTCGGCGTCGATGATCGCCGGCAGGTCGGTCATGCGCGCGATCTGCTGACCGCGGCCGGCGACCTCGCTGAGCGTCGTGAGCCCGATGTCGGGCAGGCCGAGGTCGGCCGACAGCACGGCGCCCGAGATGTAGACGCCCTCGAACCCCTTGCGCTCGATGAGCTTCGCGGTGAGCGGGTTGAACGCCCCCGGGAAGCGCAGCAGCTCGCCCGAGGCCAGCCGCTCGCGGAACAGGCGGCGCTTCTCGTGCGCCGGGACGGTGGAGTACAGCATCGGTCAGTCCTCGGCCTTCTCGCGTTGAGGATTCAGGAGACACGCCGTCCGCGAGCCCCCGCGATCGACGGAGACCGCCATGCGTCCTGAATTCTCGACGCCCCGCCCCGCCAAGCGCCGCATCAGAACAGCCCCTTGGGTGCGGGGGCGCCGGCGAGCACGCCGAAGTCGGCCACGACCGTGAGCTGCTGCACCTCGTCGGCGGTGAGCTCCGGCAGGCGCTGGGCGAGGTCGAGGAAGCGCTCGATCTCGTCGGCCGTCAGCACGGGCTCGGCGAGCAGGCGGAACTTGCGCACGTAGTCCTCGCGCGCGAACGGCCGGGCGCCGAGCGGGTGCGCGTCGGCGACGGCGATCTCGTCCTCGATCACGGTGCCGTCGGTGAGGCGGATCTCGACGCGGCCGCCGAAGGCCTTCTCGTTCGGGTCCTCGGAGTGGTAGCGGCGCGTCCACTCGGCGTCCTCGGCCGTCGTGATCTTGTGCCACAGCGCGACGGTGTCGGGGCGCTGTGCGCGCTCGGGGGTGTACGAGTCGACGTGGTGCCAGCCGCCGTCCTGCAGCGCGACAGCGAAGATGTACGGGATCGAGTGGTCGAGCGTCTCACGGGATGCCGTCGGGTCGTACTTCTGCGGGTCGTTCGCGCCCGAGCCGATGACGTAGTGCGTGTGGTGCGACGTGTGCAGCACGATCGACTCGACATCCGCCGGGTCGAACGACGCCTCGTTGTGCAGCTTGCGGGCCAGGTCGATCCAGGCCTGCGCCTGGTACTCGGCCGAGTGCTCCTTCGTGTAGGAGTCCAGGATGCCGCGCTTGGGCTCGCCGGCGCCGGGAAGCGGCACCTCGTACGTGGCATCGGGGCCGTCGAGCAGCCACGCGATGACGCCGTCCTCGCCCTCGTAGATCGGCGACGGCGACGTCTCGCCGCGCATCGCGCGGTCGACGGCCTCGATCGCCATCTTGCCGGCGAACGCGGGGGCGTGCGCCTTCCACGTCGAGATCTCGCCCTTGCGGGACTGCCGCGTCGCGGTCGTCGTGTGCAGCGCCTGGCCGATCGCCTGGTAGATCGTCTCGACGTCGAGGCCGAGCAGCGTGCCGATGCCCGCGGCTGCCGACGGACCGAGGTGCGCCACGTGGTCGATCTTGTGCTTGTGGAGGCTGATGGCGCGGACGAGGTCGATCTGGATCTCGTAGCCGGTCGCGAGGCCGCGCACGAGCGCGTGGCCGTCGGCGCCGACGTGCTGGGCGACCGCGACGATCGGCGGGATGTTGTCGCCCGGGTGCGAGTACTCGGCAGCGAGGAACGTGTCGTGGTAGTCGAGCTCGCGCACGGCGACGCCGTTGGCCCACGCCGCCCATTCGGGCGAGGTCTTGCGGTCGAGGGCGCAGCCGAAGACGGTCGCGCCGGAGCCGCCCACCGAGACGGCGTGGTCTAGCGCCTGCTGGCGCGCGGCGCTCACGGGCGCGCGGGTGAGGGATGCCGCCGCCACGGCCGCGTTGTCGATGACGCGGTTGATGATCATGTCGACGACGTCGGCGTCGACCTCGACGGGGTCCGCGGCGATCTCGGCGAGGTGCCAGGCGAGCTGGCCCTCGCGGGCGAGGTTCTCGTCGCTGCGGTGGACGCGGAGGTGGTGGGTGACGGTCATGACGCGCCTTTCTGGGTCGCTGAGCTTGTCGAGGCGTCGAGGGCACCGAGGATGCTCTCGAGCGCGTTGTGCAGGTGGACGTGGGTGGCGTGCGCGGCGAGGTCGGCGTCGCCCGCCGCGATCGCGGAGGCGATGAGGCGGTGCTCCGAGACGGATGCCGCCAGCCGGGCGGGATTGTCGCGTGCGAGCCTGCGGACCCGCACGAGGTGAGTGCGCACCGTGCGCAGCGCGGCGGTGAGGTAGTCGTTCGCGACCGACGAGTCGAGCGTCGCGTCGAAGCGCGCGATGAGCGCGTAGTAGCCGTCTGCGCCGCGGGCGGTGCCGAGGTCGACGCGCGCGAAGTCGAGCGCCAGCGCGGCGAAGGCCGCGGCATCCCCCCGTTCGGCGGCCAGGCGGGCGGCCGACTCCTCGAGCGCCCGGCGCACCTCGAAGATCTCGCGGATGTCGCCGGCGTCGATCGCGGTGACCACGGTGACGCGGGGTGACTGCTGGGCGACGAGGCCGTCGGCGCCGAGGCGACCGAGGGCTTCGCGCAGCGGAGTGCGGCTGACGCCGAGGCGAGTGGCCTGGTCGACTTCGCCGAGGACGGTGCCGGGGCTCAGGACGCCCGACTGGATCTCGTCGAGGAGGGTCGCGTAGGCGCGGTCGCTGGCACGCATCCGCTTCACCTCCTCGTCAGGAACTCCGCTCAGTGTATACATAAACTCGCCAGACTGGACCGTTCAAGCCAGAAGTGGCACGCATCGTATACACCGTTGACGGGGCGTGAGGAAAGCGTGAGGAGTATTCAGGAAATTGTGAAATCGGCGTAGCGTCACCGCCATGTCGACAGTCATCGTCACCAGCGGCCTGACCAAGCACTACGGCCGCGTGCACGCCCTCGACGGGCTCGACCTCACGGTCGAGGAGGGGCAGGTCCACGGGTTCCTGGGCCCCAACGGGGCCGGGAAGTCCACCACGATCCGCGTGCTGCTCGGACTCGCGCGGAAGACCGGGGGCGAGGCATCCGTCTTCGGCCTGCAGCCCTGGCGCGACGCGGTGAAGATCCACCGACGCGTCGCGTACATCCCCGGCGACGTGAGCGTGTGGCCGAACCTGTCCGGGGGTGAGGCCATCGACCTGCTCGCGCGCCTGCGCGGGGCCTCGCGCCACGACAAGGCCTACCTCGACGAGAAGGCGCGCCTCATGGAGGCCTTCCAGTTCGACCCCCGCAAGAAGGGCCGGGCGTACTCGAAGGGCAACCGGCAGAAGGTGGCGCTCATCGCGGCGTTCGCCGTCCCCGCCGACCTGTACATCCTCGACGAGCCGACGAGCGGGCTCGACCCGCTCATGGACGTGATGTTCCGCCGCGAGGTCGTGCGCGTCCACGCCGCGGGCGCGACGGTGCTGCTGTCGAGTCACATCCTGTCGGAGGTCGAGCAGCTGTGCGATCGTGTCTCGATCATCCGCGCCGGACGCATCGTCGAGAGCGGCACCCTCGCCGACATGCGGCACCTCACCCGCACCGAGGTCTCTTACGAGGGGACCGATGCCGCTCCCGTCGCCGCGCTCGCGGCGGCGCACGACGCGCTCGTGGAGGACGGCCGCGTGCGCTTCACCGTCGACAGCGACCAGGTCACGGGCGTGCTCCCCGAGCTCTCCCGCCTGGGCGTGGCCGGACTGCGGGTGGCACCGCCGTCGCTCGAGGAGCTCTTCCTCCGTCACTACGGCGACGACCTCGCCGTCCTGGAGGGGAACGGGCGATGAGCCGGCTCACGACGCTGCTCGTGCAGCGGCTCCGCCGCGACTGGCTGCAGCTGACCCTGTGGATCGGCGGCACGATGGCGCTCGCGTTCGCCGGTCTCTCCGGCGCCGCCAACACGTACGGCAGCGAACAGGAGCGCACGGCGCTGCTCGCCACCGTCATGGCCAACCCGGTGATCCTGCTGTTCCGCGGCCTGCCGTCAGGGCCTGGAGAGCAGACGTTCATCGTCTTCCTCCTCATGCCGTTCCTCGTCATGATGGCGGCCTTCATGAGCGCGTTCCTGGCGGTCCGCCACACGCGGGGCGACGAGGAGGCCGGTCGTCTCGAGCTCGTCGCGGCGACGACGGCGGGAAGGTCGGTGCCGACCGTGGCCACGATCGTCCACGGCCTGTTCGCGAACGTGCTGCTCGGCATCCTCGTCGCCGCCGCCTTCCTCGCGGGCGGATCGCCCGCGGAAGGCTCCTGGCTGGCCGGGTTCACCGCCGCATGCGGCGGCCTGACGTTCCTGGGCGTCGCGCTGCTCTCGGCGCAGCTGATGCGCACGTCGCGTGGTGCGAACTCGCTGGCCGTGTGGGTGCTCGTGGTGAGCTTCTTCGTCGCCGGCATCGGCAACGCCGTCGGCACGCCCAGCGACGACCTGACCCACATGGAGAGCTCGTGGCTGACGTGGCTCTCGCCCTTCGGCTGGGCCGAGAACACCCGCGCCTTCGATGA
Source organism: Microbacterium sp. NPDC058389 (assembly GCF_042722305.1). Lineage (NCBI taxonomy): Bacteria > Bacillati > Actinomycetota > Actinomycetes > Micrococcales > Microbacteriaceae > Microbacterium > Microbacterium sp. NPDC058389. Next base: position 329,460 of record NZ_JBHXJQ010000003.1, on the reverse strand, counting down.
GAACCTGTGGTGGCCGGCACTGCTGTGCCTCGCCGCGTTCGTCGTGTTCGCGGGGGCGGCCCTGGCGCTGCAGACCGTGCGCGATCTCGGTGCGAGCATCGTGCCCGAGCGGCGCGGGCGGGCCGCGGCGCGTCCGGCGCTGTCGTCGACGACGGCGCTGGTCACGCGGCTGGCGTCAGGGTCGACGATCGGCTGGATGGCGGGCGCGTTCTTCGCGGGGGCCCTGTCGACCTCGCTCGGCTCCGTCGTGAACGAGATGGGTTCGGACAACCCTGCGGTCGCCGACATGCTCAAGGCTCTCTCCGCCGAGGCCGACCTCGAGCAGGCGGTCGTCGTCGTGTTCTTCACGATGGTGGGCCTGCTCGCCGCGTGCGCCGGTGTGCAGACGGTGGCGCGCGCCCGTCAGGAGGAGGCGCACGGCACGGCCGAGCCCGTCCTCGCCACTCCCGTGCAGCGTGTGCGCTGGCTCGCGGACTTCGTCGTCATCGGGTTCATCGCCATCGTCCTGACGTGCGCAGCGGCGTTCCTGGGCGCATGGGCCGGCGCGGCGGGGCTCGACAACGGTGCAGACCTGACCGGCGACGCCTTCGTCGCGGCGTGGGGCCAGGCGATCGCGGCATCCGTCTTCCTGGTACTGACCGCGCTCGTCTTCACGATCGCCCCGCGGTGGACGATCCCGCTCGGCTGGACCCTCGTCACTGCGGCGATCGTGTTCGGCCTGTTCGGGCCGCTGCTGGGCCTGCCGGAGTGGGTGACGAACCTGTCGCCGTTCTCGGTGGCGCCGGTGCCGAGCGGCAACGAGGTGGACCTGCGCGGAATGTGGTGGCTGCTGCTGGCGGTGGCGGCCGGGGCGGCGGCATCCCTCACCCTCATGCGCCGGCGCGAACTGGCATCGGCCGGGTGACCGACGTGACCGGGGAGCACGCGGGCACCGAGGCGGCCGAGCAGGCCGCGGCGATGCTGACGGCGGCGGGGATGTCGCGGATGCCGGCGCGGGTGCTGATGGCCCTCGTGGGCTCTCCCGACGAGGGGTACACGGCCGCGGACCTCGCCGACCGCCTGGGGGTGTCGGCCGGTGCCGTGTCGGGCGCGGTCCGCTACCTCACCTCGATGCGGCTCATCCACCGGCTGTCGCGTCCGGGCGACCGGCGCGACCGCTACGACCTCACGGGCGACGCGTGGCTCGGCATGATCACGTCGAACGCGCCGCTGTATTCGAGCCTCGCCGGGTACATGGATCGCATCGCCGACGAGAATCCGGACGCGCCGGCATCCGTCGAGCGCGCGCGCGACATCGCGGACTTCATGCGGTACCTCGCCACGAGGATGCCCGAGCTGGTCGACGAGTGGCGGGCGCAGCGGGCGCCCGCGGGCGACGCGCCCGGCGGTGGCGACGGGGACGGGTAGCCTTGCCCGAGTGACCGACGCGCCCCGCTACATCGTTGCCACCGACGGAGCCTGCAAGGGCAACCCCGGCCCGACGGGCTGGGCGTGGGTCGGCGAGGACGGGCACTGGGCCGCGGGCGCGATCCCGATGGGCACGAACAACATCGGCGAGCTCACCGGACTGCTGAAGGCCATCGAGGACCACGCCGACGTCGCCCACCTCGTCGTGCAGGCCGACTCGAAGTACGCGATCGACACGTACACGAAGTGGATGGACGGCCACCGCCGCCGCGGGTGGAAGACCTCCACCGGCGCGCCCACCAAGAACGTCGACATCCTCGAGGAGCTCATCGCCGCGCGCGACGCCCGCCGTGCCGCGGGCCTTCCCGACGTCGTGCTCGAGCACGTCCGCGGCCACTCCGGCCACGTGCTGAACGCCTGGGCCGATGAGCGCGCGGTGCGCGCGTCCGAGCACGCGGCGAAGGGCGTCGCGAGCGCGTGGTCGTCGCTGGGCGCGCAGGACCGCATCGACGTGTCCGAGCGCCCCAAGAACGGACGCTGAAGCAGGACGTCCGCGCCGCCCACCCCGACGGCATCGCCTCAGAGCTGCGCGCGGTACTCCTGCCATGCCGCGCCGAGACGCTGTACGCCCTCCTGCAGCACGGGCTGCGGGGCCGTGTACGGCAGCCGGATGTGGTCGTCGTAGGTGATGGATGCCGTGAACTCGGTGCCGCCGGCGACCGAGACGCCGCGCATCGCCGCGACGCGCGCGAAGGCCGTCGCCGACCCCACGGGCAGCCGAGCCCACATCGCGAGGCCGCCGCGCGGCGGGGTGGCCTGCCACCCCGGAAGGTGCTCGGCGATCGCGTCCGCGAGCTGCGCGGCCGCCGCCGCGTGCGTGGTGCTCACGTCGAGGCGCAGCGCGCGGGACTGCTCGACGAGGTCGAGGGCGAGCAGCTGAGCGGGGACGCTGGTCGACTGGTCGACGAGCTGGCGCACGCCGCGCAGGCGCCGCACGAGCACCGGGTCCGCCCGCAGCCAGCCCACACGCAGACCGGACCAGCACCACTTCGACAGCGAGTCCACCACGATGATCGGTGCGTCGGGGCGCAGCGCCGCGAGAGTGGGCGGCACGACGCCGTCGAACGAGACGTGCGCGAGCACGCGGTCCTCCAACACGGGCACGCCGTATTCGGCCGACAGATCGGCGAGCCGCTGCCGCGCGGGAGCGGGCAGGCGCGTGCCGGTCGGGTTGTGGTGGTGCGGATTCACGGCGATCAGCACGGGCCGCAAGGCGACCACGGCCGCTTCGAGCTCGTCGACGTCCACCCCGTCGGGGCCGATCGTGATGCCGTGCACGCGGCCGCCCCGACGACGCACGGAGTCGGCGAGCCCCGGCCACGTCACCGATTCGGTGAGCACGACATCGCCCGGCGACACCAGTTCGTCCACGACGAGGCTGATCGCCTGCTGCGCGCCGTGGGTCACCAGGATCTGCGCCGCGGTGGCCGGCGTGCCCTCCTCCTCGAAGAGCGCGGCGATGCGTGCGCGCAGGATCGGGAGTCCCGCCGGGTCGGTCTCGGCGAGCGTCACCGGGTCGAGCGTCGGCGCATGGGCGCGCACGATGTCGAGCGCCAGCTGCGGCATCGCGGGCACCGCCCGCAGCAGGTCGATCCCCGACGGCAGCGCCGAGAACAGGCTCTCGCCGCGCGCGGTGCGCTCCCGGCCCGGCACGGCGGCGCCGAGGTGCCCGGCGATGCGCGTTCCGCTCCCCTGCCGCCGCTCGACGAGTTCGTCCTCTGCCAGCAGCGCGTACGCCGCGACGACGGTGCCGCGCGAGACCGAGATCGCGGTGGCGAGGCCGCGCTCGGGAGGCAGTCGGTCGCCCGGGCGCAGCTCGCCGCCCTCGACGAGTGCGGCGATGGCCTCCGCCAGGCGCACGGTCAGCGTGCCGTCGCCGTGCGCCCACCGCCCGAGCCGGGCGGCGAGACGGGATGCCTCCACCGTGCCGCCGAGGGCCACCCGGTGGTCCACCAGCCGCTCATTGGCCCTGTCAACGGTCGTCATGACACCGCATTCTGGTCCAATGTTCCGCACCCACACCAGCGTTCCGGCGACGACCAGTCCAGTCAGTCTCGATTGGACCATCGGAGAGCTCGTGGCGTGGATCGCCGGCGACGACGCCCGCTGCCACGACGAGGCGCTCCGACCCGTCCTCGGTGACGTGGCCGGCGCATGGCGGCCGGCGTCAGGGCTCCGGCCGACGTCGACCGTCGCCCTCGTCCGCGAGGTCGCCGCGCAGCTCCGCGCGGTGCCCGGGCGCCGCGACCTGCGCGTGCGCGACCTCCTGGCCGGCCGCGCCGACGGGGGCCTGCAGCGCGCACCTCGGCGCACGGTCACGGCCGGGGTCGCGGCATCCCCTCCCGACATCGGAGCGTCGAGTCAGCCGCGGACGCCGCGCTGACCCGCGTGCGCGAAGGACGAGGGATGCCGCACCCCCAGACCGTCAGCCGGCGTCGGTGGTGCCCTCGTACAGGGCGATGGTGTTGCCGTCGAGGTCCTCGATCACGGCCCACCAGCTCGTGGGCGAGATCTCGGTCTTCTCCTTCACCACCGTGCCGCCGGAGTCCTTCGCCTTGGCGAGGGTCTCGTCGATGGAGTCGACCTCGACGTAGGAGCGGGGCTGCGTGAAGCCCTCGTCGCGCGGGGCGAGCCCGCCGCCCGAGATCTTGTTGGGCGCCTGCCACATGGGGTAGCCCTCGTAGCCGGGGATCTCTGCGATCTGCCAGCCGAAGAGGCCGGAGTAGAACGCGCCGGCCTTCGCGAAGTCGCTGACCGGGATGTCGATGTGGGTGATGTCGCCGTGAGCCATGGTGGGTCCTCTCGTGCGTCTTGGACCCGGTCAGTCTCCGCCTCCGCCGGGAGCGGCACAAGGGCTCGAACGCCGACCGGCCACCTTCAGTGGGCGACGATCATGACCGCGAACATCACGAGCATCGGGACGGCTGTCGCGACGCGGCGAGCGCGTGCGAGCGGTCGTGCGGGATGCCCGTAGGCGTGGACCAGCGCCCACACGCCCGCGACGGCGAGCAGCGCCGGGCCGCTCATGTCGAGCGCCGACGGGTGTCCGTGGGAGCCGTGCCCGGCCGCGCCGCCGAGCACGACCCCCGCAGCGACCGCGGCGGCCATGAAGAGCCCGTCCACCAGGACATGACTCCAGCCGGCGCGCCCGCGTCGCACGCCGACGGCGGCGACGGCCGCGATGCCCAGGCACAGGCCGATCGCACCGAGCGACGTGACCGGATCGGCGTGAGACGCCGTCAGGTGCCAGAGCATCGCGACCCACAGCCCGAGCTGGGCGATCGCCACGCCGACGAGGTCGGGCACGAGGATCCCACCCGAGAGGGACCATCGTGCCCGCGGCGAGGAGGTCAGGCCTGCCACACCGTCTTCGCGTTCACGAACTCGCGGATGCCGAACTCGCCGAGCTCGCGGCCGTAACCTGAGTCCTTCACGCCGCCGAACGGCAGCCCGAAGAACGACGCCGAGTTGCCGTTCGCGAACACCGCGCCGAAGGCGAGCTCGTCGTGGAGGCGGGCGATCTCGTCCTGGTCCTGCGTCCACACGCTCGCGGCCAGACCGAAGTCCGAGTCGTTCGCCTGGGCGATCGCCTCGTCGATCGAGGCCACCTTGTACACGCACGCGACGGGGCCGAAGCACTCCTCACGGTGAATCCGCATGTCGGGGGTGACGCCCGTGAGCACGGTCGCCGGGTAGAAGAACCCGGGGCCGTCGGGCAGTTCGCCGCCGGTGTGCACCGTCACGCCCTTGGCCTTGGCGTCCTCGACCAGCTCGTGCGCCTCGGCGCGGACGGATGCTGTCGCCATGGGTCCGAAGCCGGTGGCGGGGTCGAACGGGTCACCGGGGAGGGTCACCGCCATCTTCGCCGTGAACGCTGCGAACCACTCGTCGTAGACGTCCTCGTGCACGTAGAAGCGCTTGGCGCAGATGCAGGACTGGCCGCTGTTCTGCGTGCGGGACGCCGCACCGAACTCGGCCGCGCGGGCGATGTCGGCCGACGGCAGGACGACGAACGCGTCGGTCCCGCCCAGCTCGAGCACCGACTTCTTGATGTGGCGGCCGGCGGCCTCGGCGACCGCGGCGCCCGCGCCCGTCGAGCCGGTCAGCGTCACCGCCTTGATGCGCCGGTCGGCGATGAGGTCGAGGGTGCGGGCCCCCTCGACCAGCACGGTCTGGAACGAGCCCGCGGGGAACCCGGCGCGGGCGAACAGCTCACCCAGGTACAGCGCGACCTGCGGAACGCTCGACGCGTGCTTGAGGATGCCGGTGTTGCCCGCCATGAGCGCCGGAGCCGCGAAGCGGATCACCTGCCAGTACGGGTAGTTCCACGGCATGACCGCGAGCACGGTGCCGATGGGCTGGAAGACGACGCGCGCCGCCGAGGCTCCCACGGACGCAGCCGGGACCGGCTCCTGGTCCGCCAGGTACTGCTCGGCGTGGTCGGCGTACCAGCGCATGCCGTTCGCCGACTTCGTCACCTCGTACTTGGCGGTGCCGAGGGTCTTGCCCATCTCCGTCGCCGCGAGGGCGGCGGCCTGCTCCAGATCAGCGTCGAGCAGGTCGGCGGCGCGATGCATCCACGCCGCCCGCTCGGCGAACGTCGTGCCGGCCAGCACCGTGTTGGCGGCATCCGCTGTCCGCAGGATCTCTTCGAGCTGCTCGGGGGTGTGCGGGGCGAACTCGCGCTCGACGGCGCCGGTCGTGGGGTTGAGGGTGGCGATCATGTGTCCTGTCTCCTTGATTCCGAGGTGCCGGCGCCGCGTCAGTGGGCGTGGTGACCGTGGTCGTGGTCGTGGTCATGGTGCGAGGCCCCGTCGCCGCTCGGCACGTGGCAGTGCGTCGGCGCCGGGATCTCGACCGAGGGGTTGCGCTCGAAGAAGCCGTGCGGCTTCAAGACGAAGCCCGCGGTGTCGACCGGCATGATCGGCCAGTCCTCGACACGGGGGAAGTGGGTGAGCCCGAAGGTGTGCCAGAGCACGATGTCCTCACCGTCCACGGCCCGGTCGGCCTGCACCCATGCGGGGATGCCGGCGCCGCCGGGATGCATGTTGACGAAGTCGCCCGCCGGATAGAGCTCGCCCGGCTCGTACGCCGTCACCCACAGGTGCTTGGTCGCGAACGTCGCACGCTGATGGATGTCGGAGGACGGGTCGGCCAGGAGGAGCGGCCCGCCCTCGGGGTACAGCACCCAGCCCGTGGGGGCGCCCATCCGGTTCGTCTGCTCGCTGCTGTGGACGAACCACACCCGGCCGACGCGGTTGTCGGCCTCACGCTGGGCGTCGGACTCACGCTGGAGCCGCGTGACCTGCTGCACGTACGCGTTGCCGTGGGGGTTGTCCGGCCCGACGGGCGTGCGCGCGGCCTCCAGCTCGTCGACCGCGTTGGGGAGCCCGTCGATCGTGACGTCCAGTCGGGCGCTGAAGAGGTGCTGGTGGTTCGGGGCGCCCAGGCCCGGCGCGACCTCGGACGCCCACGGGTAGCCCCGGTAGGGGATGGCGCTCGTGAAGACGATGCCCGTCGCCTTGAGCTCGAACTCGATCGTGCCGTCGAGGCCGAAGTACCAGTAGAAGCCGTAGTCGTAGTTGCCGACGGTCATGAAGAAGCTCACGACCAGGCGCCGGTTGCGACGCACCTCGGTGGAGCCGTTCCAGTTGTCCGAGTGCTTCCAGAGCACCCCGGCATCCTCCTCGTGGATGCAGATCGCCTGCCTGATGACGTTCGGGGTGCCGTCGTTCGACGCGACCACGGCGTCGAGGTACGTGATGTCGCCCACGCAGTCGCACCCGAGTTCCAGCGAGTTCGCGAAGCCGCCGAACAGGTACTCGCCGCCGTCGAAGAAGTTCTGGAACCACCGCTGCGGCGACGGATCGCCGTACGGGACGACCATCTCGGCGATCGAGGCCCGGTACAGCACCGGACGTGCGCGGTCGCCGTCGTCGATCGTGACGTTGTGCAGCACGAGGCCCTCGCGCTGGTCGAAGCCGACCTGCAGGCGCCAGCCCAGCCAGTCGATGACACCGTCGTCCGAGATGGTGAAGCTCGGGCCCTCGGGCTGGGTGATCTCGATCGGCTTGATGCCCGCACGGTCGGGCCCGCGCCACGACGCGAGGTGGTAGTTGCCGTCCTCCTGAGGCACGGGCAGCTCGGCGTAGTCGATCACGTCGACGACCTCGCCGGCGACGACGTCCACCATGACGGTCACGCCGTCGACCGGGTGCGCCCAGCCGAGGTCCTCGGGCGTCTTCTGCACGAAGGTGAAGCAGCGCTGGATCCGCCGGCCGCGCTCGTCGTCGGCCAGGACGGCCGCCGACAGGGGGTTCACGCGCAGCTGGGAGAGGTCGGTCAGCCCGCGCTTGGCCATGGCCGCCCGCCAGCGCTCGTCCTGGTGGACGACCTCCTCCACCAGCGAGAACTCGCGGATGACGACCGGCACCGCCCCGTCCACGTCAGGATCCAGCTGTCGCACCGAGACGACCCGATCCTCGGCGGGGCAGGTCACCGCGTCGTGGGAGGCGCCGCTGCGCATGTCGATGAGGAACGACCGCACCGTGCGCGCCGGCACCTCACCGCGGTAGAACGCGCGCTTGTCGGGCTCGACCAGCCCGACGTAGGCGAAGTGCGTGTCCGGCCCCGCGATCCCCGCGTCCCGGAGGAGACGGGTGTTCGCGCGGATCTCGTCCTCGCTGAGCGTGACCAGCGAGGCTGCAGCGGCGGCGGAGAGGGTGATGTTCGACATGGGGATCCTTGTATGCGTTCTCGGAGGGGGCGGCGATCGGTCAGGCGGCGGGCACGGAGGAGGCGGGCGACTGGGCGGGGTCGTCCTCGCTGAAGTCCATGACGGGCGGCTGGCGACGGAAGCCGCCGGTCGTGATCAGCAGCACGAGGAGGCCGATCGCGACCCACACGATGCCCGTGATGAGCGCGGTCATCGACAGGCTGGTCCACAGCCACACCATCAGCGCGAACCCGACCGCGGGCACGACGAGGTACTTCAGCACGGCGGCGAGCCCGCGCCTGCGCTGATCCACGAAGTAGTGCTTGAAGACGGCCAGGTTCACGAAGCTGAACGCGACGAGGGCGCCGAAGTTGATGATCGAGGCGACGAAGCCCAGGCTGAGGAAGACCGCGCCGAACAGCCCGACGGCGCCGACGACGATGATGCCGAGCCACGGGGTGTTGAACCTCGGGTGGACGACGGCGAAGACGCGCCGCGGGAGCTGGCCGTCGCGGCCCATCGCGTACAGGATGCGCGAGACGCTCGCCTGCGACGTGATGACGGACGCGAAGCTGCCGGCGATGTACGCCGCCGTGAAGAAGGCGTTCAGCGCGCTGCCGCCCAGGCGCATCATCAGCTCGAGCGACGCGGTGTCGGCGTTCTGGAAGTTCTCGTAGTCGGGGAACACGAGCCCCGCGATGTACGCGACGAGGATGAAGATCGCCCCGCCGATGAGGGTGCAGAGCACGATGGCACGAGGGATCGTGCGGCGTGCGTCCTTCGCCTCCTCCGACAGTGTCGAGATGGCGTCGAAGCCGAGGAACGCGAGTGCGAGGAACGCGGCGCCGCCCATCACGTTGCCGATCGTCGAGTTCGCCCCGAAGAACGGCTCGAGCAGGTTCGGCGGGTTGTGGCCCGACGCGTAGGCGATGCCGGTGATGACGAAGACCGCGATGAAGACGAGCTGGATGCCGACGAGGGCGAGGTTGACGCCGGCCACCAGGCGGATGCCGATCACGTTGAGCGCCGTGACGAGTGCGACCGAGACGACGATGAACACCCAGGACGGGACCTCGGGGAAGGTCTGGTTCAGGTACAGCCCGATGATCAGGTAGTTCAGGAGCGGCAGCACGAGATAGTCGAGCATGAGCGCCCACCCGGTCAGGAACCCGAGGTGCCTGCCGAAGGTCTTCTGCGTGTACGTGTACGCGGACCCCGACTGCGGGTAGGCGCGCACCATGTTCGCGTAGCTGTACGCAGTGAACAGCATCGCGATCGTCGTGACGAAGTAGGCGCCGGCCAGGTGCCCTCCGGTGACCTGGGTGACCAGACCGTACGTGGTGAACACGGCCAGCGGCAGCATGTACGCCAGGCCGAACAGCAGCAGCGAGCCGGACCCGAGGGTGCGGCGCAGCCGCGGCTCGATGCCCGGAACAGAGGATGCAGACACGGAATCTCCTTCGATCGTGCAGGCTCTCGATTGGAGAGCGCTTTCCAGATGTGTGCGGGATGCCGGCCGCCCGGCTGGACGCGAGCTACTTGCCGTAGCCGTTCGAGAGACCGGCGATGTACTGCCGGGAGAAGACGGTGAACAGCAGCACCAGCGGGACCGCGCCCAGGGTGAGCGCCGCGAGGAGGGCCGGGTAGTCGCTCTGGAACTGTCCGACGAACTGCTGCACGCCCAGCGTCACGGTCTGGTTCTGCTTGCCCGGCGCGAGGATGAGCGGGAACCACAGGTCGTTCCAGACCGGGAGCATCGTGATGGATGCCACCGCCGCGATGCCGACGCGCACGATGGGGAGGGTGATCCCGAGCACGCGGAGCTCCCCCGCGCCGTCGATGCGCGCCGCCTCCTTGAGCTCGGTGGGCACCGCGCGGAAGTACGTCGTCATCAGCGCGACGGCCAGCGGCAGCTGCATCGCGGTGTAGACGAGGATCAGCGCCGGGAGCGTGTCCATCAGCCCCCACGCCGTCATCGTCTTGATCAGCGGCACGGTGCCCAGGCGGATGGGCAGCATGATGCCGATCACGAAGAACCCGGCGATCACCGGGCCGATCCGCACCCTGTACTCGACGAGGGCCCACGCCGCCGCCGTGCCGAGCACGACCGTCAGCACGATCGTCGAGACCGTGACGATGATGCTGTTCTGGTAGTTCAGCAGGAAGTTGCCTCGGGCGAAGACGTTCAGATAGCCCTGCAGGTTGAACGTCTCGGCGTTCGGCAGCGCGAACGGCTCGCCGAAGATGCCCTTTGTCGTCTTGAACGAGTTCATGACGACGATGAGGATCGGCACGGTCGAGAGCAGGCTGAACAGGATCAGGATGCCGTGCACGGTCGAGCTGGTGAGCACATCCACGGGACCGCGCCGGCGGACGCGCAGGTCGCCCGTCGGCGTGTCCGCGACACGGATGGTGGAGGTGGAGGGGAGCGTCTGAGTCATCGGCGGTCCTAGAGCTCGTACGTCTTGAGCCGTCGCTGCAGCACCCAGAAGTACGCAGCCGTGGTGACGAGGATGATGAAGAAGATCACGGAGGCGACGGTCGCCCCGAGGTCGAGGTTGGCGACCTGCCCGCTCGATCCGAAGAACGTGCGGTAGAAGAACGTGCCCAGGATGTCGGTCGAGTAGTTCGGGCCCGGGGCCGAGCCGTTCAGCGCGTAGACGATGTCGAAGCCGTTGAAGGTCCAGATGTAGGTGAGCACCACGATCAGCCCGAACTGCGGGGCGATGAGCGGGAACTTGATCCGCCAGAACACCTGCCACCCGTTGGCCCCGTCGATGCGCCCGGCCTCGACGACGTCGTTCGGGATCGCGAGGAGCGCCGTGTAGAGGAACACCATCGGGATGCCGAGCCACTGCCACACCGACATCAGCGAGATCGTCGGGAGTGCCGTGAGCTCGTTGCCGAGCAGGGGGAACTCGACGAGCCCCCACAGCGGATTGATGATGAGCCGCCAGATGAAGCCGACGATCACCACGGACAGCGTCGCGGGGATGAACAGCAGCGTCCGGTAGACGCCCACCGAGCGTCGGATCCGCGCCGAGGTCAGCAGCGCTGCCATGAGCAGGCCGATGGGGAGCTCGACGAGCAGGTGGATGAGGAAGAACTCCACGCTGTTGCCGAGCGCGTTCCAGAACCGCTCGCTCTGCCAGGGGTCCGTGAAGAGGAAGACGTAGTTCTCGACACCGACGAACACGTTCGCGCCGGTGTCGGAGTCGAAGAAGCTCAGCACGACGCTGCTCAGCAGCGGGTAGACGGCGAAGGCCGTGTACACGATGAGCGCGGGCAGCACGAACAGCGCCAGGAGCCGGTAGCGGGCGGCGGTGCGGATCATCCGTTCCTCGTTCGGGTCGGGTGACCGGAGGCCGCGGATGTCGCAGCCCCCGGTCGAGCGGTCACTGAGCCGGCACGTACCAGGAGTCGAGTCCTGCCTGCAGCTCGGCGGTCGCCTCCTCCGGCGTCATGCCGGTGTTGTACATGAGCTGGGCCACGCGCCAGATCTCGTCGTCCAGCGGCGGCTGGCCGGCGCTCAGCCGGTCGAGGGCGAGACGCGAGGTCAGCTCGGCCCCCTCCTTGAGGCCCGCGAACTCCTGCGCGAGCGGGTCGTCGTAGGTCACCGGCTCCTTGCCCATCGAGAAGAACCCGGGCAGCTTGTTCACGTACAGCTGCTGGAACTCGGACGTGCCGAGCCACTCCAGGAACTCGGTGGCCGCCTCCTTCTTCTCGCTGTCGGCGTTGAGCCCGATCGCCATGTCGGCCATCTCCTGCTGATAGCGCGTGTCGCCCTCGTTCGCGGGCGGGGCGCCGAACACGCCGACGTCCAGGCCCGACGTGTTGATCTGCGAGATCTGCCACGAGCCGTCGGGGAGGATGGCGGCCTTGCCCAGCGAGAACAGCTGCGTCATGTCCTCGTACGAGATCGACTCGAACCCGCTCGGCAGGTAGTCGCTGAACGAGTCGAAGACGGTGAAGCCCTCGACGAAGGCGGGATCGGTGAGCTTCTGCGAGCCGTCGATCAGACCGAGCCGCCCCTCCTCGCCCTTCCAGTAGTTCGGACCGACCTGGTACAGCATGTTGTACGCGAGCTGCCACCCGTCGGCCGATCCCAGTGCGAGCGGCGCGTACGTGCCGTCCTCCTTGATCGCGTCGAGCACGTCGATGAACTCCTGCTGCGTGGTCGGCACCTCCAGCCCCAGCTCGTCGAAGATCGCCTTGTTGTAGTAGAACCCGGCGAGCACCGAGGCGACGGGCACGCAGTACGGCGCCCCGTCGTCGCCGGCCCACGCGGTCAATGCGGTGTCGTCGAAGGACGAGATCGCGTCGAGGTCCGAGAGGTCGTCGAAGTACCCCTTCGAGATCCACTGGCGGTTGACGTCGAACGGCCGGCACATGATGAGGTCCGGCCCCGTGCCGCCTTCGAGCTGCGACTGGATGGCCGCGTTGTAGTCGTTGGTGTCGACCGGGGCGTACTCGACGTGGATGCCGGGGTGCGAGGCCTCGAAGGCCGGGATGACCTCCTCCTCCCACATGGCGGTGTCCTCGGTGCGCCAGGTGGCGAGGGTGATGGTGACGGCATCGGCGTCGTCACCGCCCCCGTTCGCTGCGCATCCGGTGAGCCCCAGTGCGAGCGCGACGGCGGCGGAGGCGGCGATGACGGGCGGTGTGGTGCGCATGTCTGTCCTCTCTGAGCAGTGCTGTGATCCCTGCGGTGCATCGGGTGGCGAACAGCAGGTGGGGGTCAGACTATGTTGTATTCGGTTTGGTAGCAAGAGGTATTTAACTCTTCCGAATTTGACCCACTATGGTCTTATGATGTCTACAACCACGAAGACAGGGCAACACGTGAACGGATACATCAGCTTCGCCACGGCGCGACGCAGTCAGGCGGACCGGCTGGCCACCGCCATCCCCTACCTCCGCGACCAGATCGGCGCGCTGCGCGAAGCAGACGGCCTGCGCGGACGCGGGCCCGTGTTCACGGGCATCGGCGCCAGCCTCGCTGCGGCGGCGGGCGGCGTGTGGCACCTTCGCGACCGCGGCATCGACTCGTGGCGGCTCGCCGCGGGCGACAACCCGACCCCGCTTCCGGCCGGCGAGTCGCTCGTCTTCGGGATCTCGCAGAGCGGTCGCAGCACCGAGACCCTCGCAGCGCTCGAGTCCGTGCGGCCCGACCTGCGCGCGGCGATCGTGAACAAGGCCGACTCCCCGATCGGCCACGTCGCCGAGGTCCTCGTCGACTTCGGCGACATCCCGGACAGCTACGCGTCCACCGTGGGCTACACCGCGACCGCGATCGCGGTGTCGTTCGTCGCCGAGGCGTGGGACGGCGGCGCGATCGACGACAGCTGGTCCGGCATCCCCGATGTGATCACCGACCTGCGCGCGCGGGTGGCCGACTCCGTGGCCCGCAGCGTGGGCTTCTTCGCCGGCGCTTCCGGTGCGGACTTCGCCGCGACGGGTCCGTCGGTCGGCAGCGCCGAGGTCGGCGCCCTGCTGTTCCGCGAAGTCGCTCGGGTGCCCACTGCCGCGTTCGGCACGCGCCAGTACCTCCACGGATCCATGGAATCCGCCGGCGACGGCGTGCACGTGCTGATCGGCTCCGAGCGCGAGGCCGGCGTCGCCGAGTCGCTGAGCCGCGCCGGGCATAAGGTCGTGTTCGTGACCGACATCCCGGCCGACGAGTCCGACCTCGTGAGCGTCGTCCGCCTGCCCGACGTGACGACCACCCAGCGCACCGTCCTGGAGGCCGTCGTCCTCCAGGATCTCGTCGAGGGCGTCGCGCTGCAGCGTGGCGTCGACATCGAGGAGTTCGTCTTCTACCACGACGACACCAAGGTCGCCTCCGGCGAGTCGGCGTGACGTCCTATCGCGTCGGGCTCGACGTCGGCGGGACGAAGGCGGCGGTGCTCGCCGAGCCCGTGGACGGCGGCGCACTGATCGACGTCGTCATCGCGTCGACGGAATGGGATGCCGAGCCATACGCGTACGGGGCACGCTGGCTGGATGCCGTCGTCCGCCGCGCCCTCCCACCCGGCGCCACGGCCGCCGTGCTGGCCGTCGGCGCACAGGGCTTCGACAGCCCCGCGACCGTCGACGGGGTGGTGACGGAGCTCGCAGGACTCGGCTATCCGACCGTCGTCGGGGTGAACGACGCCGCGCTCCTGGTGCCTGCGGCAGGGCTCGTCGACGGCATCGGACTCATCGCCGGGACCGGCGCCATCGGCGTCGGCACGACGGTGGACGGTGCACCGCTCGCCACGGGCGGCTGGGGCTGGGTGCTCGGCGACGAGGCCGGCGCGGCAGGCATCGTCCGTGACGCCACGCGCCTCGCGCTGCGCGCCCACGACGACGGCGTCCGCGACGACGGCCTGCTCGCGGCGCTCCTCGCCTCGTACGACGTGGAAGACGCCGAACGCCTGGCCCGTGCCGTCAACGACGAGCCGACCATGGCGAACTGGGGACCGCATGCCCCGGCCGTGTTCTCCGCCGCCGACGCCGGTTCGGCACTCGCTGCGGCCGTGATCGACGCGGCCGCCGACCACCTCGTGGTGCTGGTCGGCCAGCTCCTGCGACGCGGGGCGGTCGGCCAGGACGTCGTCGCCGCGGGCGGCGTGATCGTGGCCCAGCCCCGCCTGCAGCAGGCGCTCCGCGAACGCCTCGGGCGCCGGCATCCCGAACTCCGCCTGCACCTGCTCACGCGCGCACCCGTCCACGGCGCCCTCGAGCTCGCACGACGGATCGGTTGAGACCCGTGCAACGAAGAACCCCTCGCCGTGCGGCGAGGGGTTCTTCACATGGCAGGTTCAGGGGTAGACGACCTTCTCCCACGCACCGGTCTTCATGGAGCGGTAGCAGGCGTCGAGGATCGTGTTCACGACCAGGCCGTCCTCGAAGGTCTCGATCGGCTGCTCACCACGGGCGAAGCTGTCCACGAAGTGGCGCATCTCCTGCGAGAAGCCGTAGGCGCGCGCCTCTTCGGGCACGGGGTACACCCAGCCGGTGTCGGCGTCGGACTTCTCGACGAGGTAGCCCACGGGGTTCTGGATGAAGCCCCACACCGGCGTCTGCGACGTGTCGGTGACGATGCGGCCGGCGCTCCCGACGATCTCGTGGCGCAGCTGCATGCCGCCCTTCTCGATCCACGACGACTCGATCGACGCCATCTGCCCGCCGCGGAACTTCAGCAGCGCGAGTGCGGAGTCCTCCCCCGTCGTCTTGTCGGCATGGGCGAGCGTGCCTCCCCACGCGAAGACCTCGACGATCTCGTTGTCCTTGCCGAACAGGTGTCGCGCCGACTCCACCGTGTGGCATCCCATGTCGAGCAGCGCGCCGCCGCCGGCGGTCTCGGCGTCCCAGAAGTGCGCGGCGTGCGGGCCCGAGTGCGCCTCGCGCGCCCGCATCCACAGCACGTCGCCGATGCCGCCCGCCTCGATCATCTGGTGCGCCTTGGCGACGTTGGGCGAGAAGACGCTGCTCTCGGCGTAGCCGTGCCAGACGCCGGCCTCCTCGACGATGCGGAGGATCTCGCGGGCCTCATCCGCCGTACGCGCGAGGGGCTTGGTGCACACGATGCCCTTGCCGGCCGCGGCGGCGATGCGGACGGCGTCGAGGTGCGCCTCGTTGGGCAGCGCGATCACCACGAGATCCACGTCGGAGTCGGCGCACAGCTGCTCGATCGACGTGTACGGCGATGCGTCGGGGCACCACTTGGCGGCGAACTCCTGAGCCCGCACGAGGTCCCGCGAGTAGTTGGCGGTGATGACGGCGTTGCGAACGTCCTGCAGGGCGTCGGCGTAGGTGTCGCTGATGAAGCCCGAGCCGATGAGGCCGACCCGGATGAGCGGAGGAGGCGAGAACATACCCGCAGTGAACCACGAAATACCACTTAGGACAACTGGTATTTCGCCGTCCGCTCAGCGCGGGCCGTGCCCCGCCGTCCGAGTGAAGACCGTGCGCAGCCGGTAGCGCTCGCCGCTGTAGCGGATGTCGGAGGCGAGGACGCGGCGGCCGGTGCCGTCGACGACGAGCTGATGCATGACCAGGATGGGAGCGCCCGCCGCGAGGCCCAGACTCTCGGCCACGACCGCGTCCGCCTCGCGGGCCTCGATCGTCGCCTCGGCGCGGACGAGGTCGACGCCCGCCGCGTCGAGCCGGTCGTACAGCGAGTCCGACGCGTAGTCGGCATCGGTGAACCCCTCGCCGAGCTCGGCGGGCACGCGGGCCTGGTCGATCGCGATCGGCACGCCGTTCAGCAGGCGCACGCGCTCCAGCACGAACAGGGGCGTGCCCGGCGCGAGGCCGAGCTCCTCGGCTTCGTCATAGGTCGCCGGCGCGATCTCGTTGCGGAGCACGCGCGAGGACGGCGTCAGCCCCATGCGGGCCGCGGTCTCGGTGAACGACTCCAGGCTGTTGGGCCACTCGCGGTCCACGACTCCGGACGACACGTACCAGCCGCGGCCGTGCGAGGAGCTCAGCAGCCCCTCCTCCACGAGGCTCGCGAGCGCCTTGCGCAGCGTGACGCGGGAGATGTTCAGCTGCTGGCAGAGCTCGCGCTCGGGGGGCAACCGCCGGCCCGCCTCAAGGGTTCCGGACGCGATCTGCTCGGCGATGAGATTGCGGGCCTGCACCCAGAGTGCTTCGGGGTAGTCGGGCCGGATCGCCACCGCGCCGTTGAGTGTCTCGCTCACGCGCGAACCTCCTCGATTTCCGGTCAAATGTATACCACTTGTACCATCAGCGCCCGACGGCGGCCGGCGCCCGCGGGGGCATCGGTGTCACGGACGGTCATGACGTCAGCATCCCCTGGAAGAAGCGCGCGTTGCGCTCGAGCCGCGGGAACACGTCGCCGTCGACGACGATCTCCACGACGATGAGATCCACGTGGGGCGCCGCGACCGCGACGACCTCGGGCATGCGACCGGCGATGGGGACGCCGAGCGTCGGCGGATCGTCCTCCTCCGGCGGCTCGTCGCTCACATGCAGGTAGCGGACTCGGGTGGAGCGCCGCGGGATCAGCTCGAAGACGTCCGCCCCGCCGACGCTCGCCCAGTACGTGTCGAGCTCGATCACGACGTCGTCGTCGAGCTCGTCGACGAGGATCTCCCATGCCGGTGTCCCGCGGACGTGCGTCTCGAACTCGAACTCGTGGTTGTGATACCCCACCGACACCCCGTGGTGCGCCGCGAAGCGCGCGGCGTCGTTGATCTCACCCGCCAGCTGCCGGATGCTCTCCTGCGAGCGGAAGCGGTCGGGCTCGGCCCACGGGACGATGACCGTCTCGACGCCGAGGCGGCGGGCGGCAGCCACCACCTCCTCCCGGTCGAGCATCACGATGTTGGCGTGCGCGGTCCGCGCCCGCAGGCCGACGGCCTCCAGGTCGCGGGCGAGCCCTTCGGGGTCGCTCACGATGTTGAAGGGCTCGACGTTGGCAAAGCCGAGGGCGCGCAGTCGCCCCAGAGTCTCGCCCGTGCGCGGGCCGAGATCGTCGCGCACCGTGTAGGTCTGCACCGAGAGCGCAGGCAGTCGGGTCACCGATCCTCCTTCGTCGTTGAAGCGGCGACGGAGCAGGGGCGGGGCGGACATCGACCCCGATTGCTACCGCAAGCCATACCAGTTAGTACCAACGGTAGTCCTTTGTGTACCATGACGGAACAAGCCGGCATCGAAGCCGGCGCATCCCCCCTGGAGGCAATGCTGTGAGGAAGACCCCGAAGACCGTCCTCGCCGCCTCGGGAGTGCTCGCACTCACCGTGGCGCTCGGATCCTGCGCGAGCAGCGGCGGCAGCGCCGCCGAAGAGGACGTGATCGTCGTGCAGACCAACTGGACCTCGAGCCAGGCCCAGAACAAGCCGCTCTTCGATGCGTTCGACCAGTTCACCGAAGACACCGGCATCGAGGTCAAGGTGCTCGAGAGCGGCGACAACCTGAACCAGGTGTACGAGACCTCGCTGCTCGCGGGCGACGAGGCCGATGTGCTGCTCGTGGGACTGCTCGAGAAGCAGCTCGACTGGGCGGTCAACGGCGCCGTCGTGCCCGTCAACGACTACATCGAGGACTGGGGCATCGCCGACCGCATCCCGGACGATGCGCTCGTGGACTGGACCGACGGCGAGGGCAACCTCCGCGCCTTCCCGTACTCGGGCTTCACGTGGCCCTGGTGGTACAACACCGCCCTGCTCGCGCAGGCGGGCGTCGACGAGGTCCCGGTGACCGCGGACGAGCTGATCGAGGCGACCACCAAGCTGCGCGCGGCCGGCATCGATCCCGTCGTCTTCGGCGGCATCGACTGGTCGGGCCAGAAGATCTTCCTCCAGCTGCTCGAGTCGTACATGACCGAGGACGAGGCCAAGGACGTCTACGCCAACGGCGGGCTGTGTGAGAACCCCAAGGCGATGAAGGGCATCGATCTGCTCATCAAGCTGCGCGATGCCGGCGTCTTCGTCGACGGCATCGAGGGCTACACCGCCGACCAGGCCCAGGCGGCCTACCTCGACGGCCAGGCCGCGATCGCCCCGCTCGGATCGTGGGCGTTCCCCGCGGCCTCCGACGAGGTGGCGGCGAACACCGTGCTCAGCGGCCTGCCGCTGCCCGAGGACGCCGCGTTCGACCAGCCGATCGCCTACCGCGGCTCGACGTCGGCCGGATGGTGGATCAGCCCCAACGGCGAGAAGAAGATCGACAAGGTCGAGAAGCTCATCACCCACATGTTCGAGAACGACGTGCTCAAGGCGATCCTCGACGAGGGCGGCGTGATCCCGGTCGCCGACTTCGGCGGTGACACGTCGGGCGTCGACTCGCCGCTGCTGTCGCAGTCGCTCATCGAGTTCCCCGAGCGCGTCGCCTTCCCGGTCATGCCCGACATCTACGTGCCGGCCGACGTGTCCAACCCGATGTACCGCGCCACGTCGATCGCCTTCACCCCCGGCACCGACGCACAGACCATCTGCTCGACCGTGGACGAGATCTACGCCGCGCAGTAGTCCCCGAGGGTCCGACCGCCTGCGGCCGGACCCTCGTCCCCTCCCGACCCGTATCGAAGGACCCTCCGTGACCGCCACCGCAGACGTCTCCGCGCCGCCATCGCGGCCGACCGCACCAGCCGCACGCCGGCGCCGTTCGCAGCGCCGGCGCGAGCTGCTCCAGCTGACCTCGACGATCCCCGCGCTGATCTGGTTCCTCGTCTTCACGGTCGGGCCGCTGGTGAGCCTCTTCTACTTCTCGACCGTGAACTGGCGCGGCCTCATCGCCCCGCGCACGCCCGCCGGGCTCTCCAACTTCGAGAAGCTGTTCACCGATCCCATCGTGGGGCTCGCCGCGTGGAACACGTTCCTCCAGCTGGTCATCACGCTCCCGATTGTGGTGCTCGGCGCGTTCATGATCGCGTACTACCTCACCCTCAAGCCCCGCGGGCACCGGTTCATCCGGGCCCTGATGTTCACGCCGGTCCTGTTGGCGGCATCCGCCCTCGCGATGGTGTTCGTCGGCGTGTTCGCCCCGCAGGGCATGATCAACGGGTTCCTGAAGGCGGTGGGGCTCGGCGACCTCGCCCGCCCGTGGCTCGCCGACGGGACGACCGCCTTCTGGGCGATCATCATCGTCACCATCTGGTGCAGCATGTCGGTCTCGGCGGTGATGCTGGCCGCACGCCTCAACTCGATCGACGAGTCCGTCTTCGAAGCGGCCGAGATCGACGGCGCCGGCCACTGGCGGCGCATGTGGGCGATCGCGTGGCCGATGTCGCGCGAGTTCATCGGCGTCGTGACGATGCTGCAGTTCCTGTGGACGCTGTTCGCCTCCGCCGCCGTCGTGCTGCTGCTCACCCGCGGCGGGCCCGGCAACGCGACCGTCACCCTGTCGTTCCTCGTCTACGACTTCGCGTTCAACCAGTCGAAGGTCGGCTACAGCCAGGCCGTCGCCGTGGTGCTGTTCGTGATCGGCGTCATCGGCATCCTCGTCATCCGTCGCGTGTTCCGCGAGAAGAACTGATCGGAGCATCGTGTCCACCACCCTCGACAAGCCCGTCGTCGCCACGCTCGCCGACGCGGCCGCCGCGCCCGTGCGCCGACGCCGCCGCGGCCGCCGTGATGCGCTCGGCCGCACCGGCCCGCTCAAGTACCTGGCCCACGCCGGCGTGTGGCTGTACGTCGTGCTGCTCGCCGCGCCGCTGTACTACCTGGTGATCTCGGCCTTCAAGCAGAACATCGACATCTTCCAGCAGCCCTTCTCGCCGTTCACGCCGCTCACGCTGGACAACTTCGCGAAGGCGTTCGACCAGGCCGCGCTCGGCACGGCGATGCTGAACTCGGTCTACGTCACACTCGGCGCCGAGGTGCTGACGCTGCTGCTCGCCCTGCCCGCCGCGTACGGGCTGGCACGCTCCCGGGGAACGCTCGGCCGCGTCGTGGAGCGGACGTTCGCGCTCGGGTTCCTCATCCCCGGGTTCGCCGCGCTGGTCCCGACGGTGCTGCTCGCGATCGCGATCGGCCTGTTCCACACGCGCGAGTTCCTCATCCTCTTCCTCCCCGCGTCCGCGCTGCCGCTCACGGTGATCCTGCTGACGCAGGCGATGCGCGCCGTGCCCCAGGAGCTCGAGGAGTCGGCCGTCCTCGACGGCGCGGGAGGCCTCCGGGTGCTGTGGTCGATCTACGTGCCGCTCTCGATCCCCACCCTCACGGTCGTCGCGATCCTCAACTTCCTCTCGTTCTGGAACGAGTACTTCTTCTCGCTCGTGATCATCGGCCCCGACGCGGCGCTGCGCACGGCCCAGGTCGCGCTGCCGACCCTCTCCATCGCGAACGCGGCGCAGTACGGCGTGCTGGCCGCCGGCATCCTGATCACGCTCATCCCGGCCTACCTCGTGTACGCGGTGTTCGCCGACAAGATGGAGAACGCCGTCCTCGCGGGGGCGCTGAAGGGATGACCATGCGTGTTCTCGTCGCCCACGTGGGGTGGGATGCCGGCGCTCCGACCGCCGTCGTCGTGTCGGGGCTGCAGCCGGGATCCCTCCCCGCGTGCACCCTCGTGAGCGCGGACGGCGTGCGCACCGACCTCGTCGCCACGCCGGCGGAGACGGTGGACGCCTGGCAGGGCGGGGCGTACTCGCGGGTCGAGCTCGGGCGCGTCGAAGCCGGCACCTACCGCGTCGAGGCCACGGCGGACGGCATGACGGCCTCGTCGGCGCCGTTCACGGTCGCCGAGGATCGGATTCCGGGCAGCACGCTGTCGGATGTCCTCTACGCCTTCAAGGCCGTGCGCTCCAGCGGCGAGATCGACGCGAAGGACGCCGACGCGTCGCTCATCGACCGGCCCGGAGGGCCGACGGTCGACGCGCGCGGTGGATGGCTCGACGCGAGCGGAGACCCGAGCAAGTTCCTCAGCCACCTGACGTACTCGCCGACGATGAGCCCGCAGCAGATCCCGATCTGCGTATGGGCGATGTTCGAGGCCCGGGATCGGCTGCGGGCGCGGCATCCACGATTCGATCGCGTGGTCGGGGCCCGCCTGCGCGACGAGGGGCTGTTCGGGGCCGACTTCCTGGTGCGGTTCCGCTCACCCGAAGGCTGGTTCTACAGCGGCATCTTCGACGGCCTGACCAAGCGCCTCGAGGAGCGCGTGATCAACGCGCCGCTGCCCGAGTGCGTGCGGACGGACCGCTACCAGGCCTCGTACCGCGGCGGCGGCGGCGTGGCCATCGCGGCGCTGGCGCGCGCCGCGCGGGTGGCCGAGACGGAGCCGCTGGGGGCGTTCGGCGCGGCCGAGTACCTCGATGCGGCCACCCGGGCGTTCGACGACCTCGAACGCCACAACGCCGACTACCTCTTCGGCCTCGACCTGGCCTCGGGCGACCTCACGCCGAGCACGGAGTCGATGGTCGACGACGTGTGCGCCCTGCTGGCGGCCGCCGAGCTCGCCGGCGTGGACCCGCGCCCCGCCGTCATCGAGGCTGCCGAGCGGCGCGTGCGCGCACTGCTCGCCAGATACCGGAGGGATGCCGCACCCGGCGCGCCGGGATGGTTCGAGGCGTGGGACGACGGGCGCCCCTACTTCAGCCCGGTCGAGGCCGGACTGCCCGTCGTCGCCCTCCTGCGGTTCGCGGACGTGCTCCCGTCCTCGACGCTGGCAGCGGACGCCCGCGCGCTCGCGGTGCGGACGATGGCGGACCTCGTCGCGCGCACCGACGCCGTGGCCAACCCGTTCGGCTATCCGCGCCAGCGGGTGCAGCCGCTCGGGGGTGCCGCGCGCGACGCGTTCTTCTTCCCGCACGACAACGACACGGGCTACTGGTGGCAGGGCGAGAACGCCACCCTCGCGTCGCTCGCGTTCGCCGCGCGGCTCGTCGCGGACTTGTCCGAGACGGACGACGCGCTGCGCGCACGCCTGCACCGCTTCGCCGACGACCAGGTCGCCTGGATCCTCGGCCGCAACCCGTTCGACGTGTGCATGCTGCAGGGACGGGGACGCAACAACGCCGAGTACTCGGTCGACTACCCCAACGTGCCCGGCGGCATCGTCAACGGCATCACCAGCGCGTTCGACGACGAGCACGGCATCGCCTTCCTCGACCCCGACCGGCCGGGCGACTCCTGGCGCTGGTCCGAGCAGTGGATCCCGCACAGCGCGTGGTTCCTGCTGGCCGTCGCGACGCGGTAGCCGGGCGCACCGGCCGCGTGGCCCCGCCTCAGCGCTCGGCGGCCTCGCCGAGGTGCTGCCGCAGCGCGTCGAGCGCAGGACGCTGACCCTTCACGAGGCGGTCGTGGGCGGCATCCATCGCGGTCCACTCGACACGGTCGACCTCGGGGAACCGCGCCGTGCGGCCCGACCGCGGCGGCCACTCCAGCTCGAACTCGCCGAACTCGACGCCGTCGAGAGACAGGTCCGCGCCGTCGGCGACGAACACGGTGACGCGCTTGCCGGACGAGTACGCGAACGTGCCGAGCTCGGCGTACGGGGGCTCGGGCGGGTCGATGCCGAGCTCTTCGCGGAACTCGCGTCTCGCGGCATCCAGCGCACCCTCGCGGTCGGCGTCGTACTCCCCCTTGGGAATCGACCAGGCGCCGGCGTCCTTGCTCGCCCAGAACGGCCCGCCCATGTGCGCGATGAGCACTTCGAGGTCGGGCACGAGCCGGTAGATCAGGATGCCGGCGCTGGTCGTCACCATGGTCCGGGGACCGTCAGACGATGCGCGTCTTCGGCGACACCGAGTACGTGTTCTCGGGGTCGCTGAAGACCACGTCGCCGAGGGCGGTGTCGATCGCGGCGAGCGTGTCGGCGTCGAGCACGACGCCCGAGGCCTTCACTGTCTCGGCGAGCTGCTCGGGACGGGATGCCCCGACCAGCGCCGAGGCCACGTTCTTGTTCTGCAGCACCCACGCGATCGCGAGCTGCGGCATCGAGAGCCCGGCCTGCTCGGCGATGGGCTTCAGCCGCTGCACGGCCTCGAGCACCTCGTCGCGCAGGAACGACTTGATGAAGTTCGCGCCGCTCTTCTCGTCGGTCGCGCGCGACCCGTCGGGCACGGGCTGTCCGGGCAGGTACTTGCCCGAGAGCACGCCCTGCGCCATCGGCGACCAGACGATCTGCGAGATGCCGAGCTCTTCGGACGCCGGCACGACCTTGCCCTCGATGACGCGCCACAGCGCCGAGTACTGCGGCTGGTTCGAGATGAGCTGCACGCCGTAGCTCTTGGCGAGTGCGTGGCCCTCGCGCAGCTGCTCGGCCGTCCACTCCGAGACGCCGATGTAGAGCGCCTTGCCCTGACGGACGACGTCGGCGAAGGCCTGGAAGGTCTCCTCCAGGGGCGTCTCGTAGTCGAAGCGGTGCGCCTGGTAGAGGTCGACGTAATCGGTGCCGAGGCGCTTGAGGGACCCGTTGATCGACTCGAAGATGTGCTTGCGGCTGAGGCCGGTGTCGTTCGGACCCTGCGGGCCGGTCGGGAAGTACACCTTCGTGAAGATCTCGAGCGACTCGCGCCGCTGACCGGCGAGGGCCTTGCCGAGCACGGCCTCGGCCGCGGTGTTCGCGTAGACGTCGGCGGTGTCGAAGGTCGTGATGCCCGCGTCGAGCGCCGCGTGCACGGTCGCGATCGCAGCGGAGTCGTCGACCTGCGAGCCATGGGTGACCCAGTTGCCGTAGGTGATCTCACTGACCTTGAGACCGCTGTTGCCGAGATATCGGTAGTTGACCATGAGAAAACGCTACCCGCCCCGGCGGGTGTGCCGGAGCGGGTAGCAATGATTCGACGCGCGGGATCAGACGACCGGAGCGGTCTCGCCCTCGGTCGCGTCCTCGACCGGCTCGCCCGACTCCTCGGCCTGCGCCGCGTCGGCGAGGGCGCGGGCCTCTTCGTCCAGGTCGGTCGCGGCCTGCTCGAACTGCGAGTTGTACAGGCGGTAGTACGCGCCCTGAGCCGCGATCAGCTCGTCGTGCGTGCCCTTCTCGACGATGCCGCCGTTCTCCATCACGAGGATGAGGTCGGCGTCGCGGATGGTCGACAGGCGGTGCGCGATGACGAACGACGTGCGTCCTTCGCGCAGCGCCGCCATCGCGTGCTGCAGCAGCAGCTCGGTGCGGGTGTCGACGGACGACGTGGCCTCGTCGAGGATCAGCACCGAAGGCTGCGCGACGAACGCACGGGCGATCGTGATGAGCTGCTTCTCGCCGGCGGAGATGTTCGACGCGTCCTCGTCGAGGACCGTGTCGTACCCGTCGGGCAGCGAGTGCACGAACCGGTCGACGTACGTCGCCCGCGCGGCGGCGAGGATCTCGTCGTCGGTGGCGTCGGCGCGGCCGTAGCGGATGTTCTCGCGGATGGTTCCGGCGAACAGCCACGGGTCCTGCAGCACCATGCCGGTCTCGGCACGGATGTCGCGGCGCGTGAGCTCGGCGATGTTCTGCCCGTTGAGCAGGATGCGGCCGCCGTCCAGCTCGTAGAAGCGCATCAGCAGATTGACGAGCGTCGTCTTGCCGGCGCCCGTCGGGCCCACGATCGCGACCGTCTGACCGGGTTCGACCCGGAACGACAGGTCGTGGATGAGCGGCCGGTCGGGCGAGTACGAGAACGCGACGTCCTGGAATTCGATCGTGCCGTCGCCCTCGGCCGGTGCCGGGGCGTCCTCGGCGTCGGGCTCCTGCTCGGGCTCGTCGAGCAGCTCGAACACGCGCTCGGCCGACGCCGTGCCGGACTGCACGACCGCGGCCATGCCGCCGAGCTCGGCCAGCGGCTGCGTGAATTGCTGCGAGTACTGGATGAACGCCTGCACGTCGCCGAGCCGCAGCTGGCCGCCGGCGACCATGAGCGCGCCGAAGACTGCGATGCCCACGTAGGTGAGGTTCCCGATGAACATCATCGCCGGCATCATGATGTTCGAGAGGAACTGTGCCTTGAACGAGGCCTGGTAGAGCTCCTCGTTCTCGTCGCGGAACGCCTCGCGCGAGGCCTGCTCGCGGCCGTAGACCTTGACCAGGGCGTGACCCGAGAAGGACTCCTCGACACGTGCGTTGAGGCGGCCGACCTTGCGCCACTGGATGCCGAACGCCTTCTGCGAGCGCGGGCCGATGACGCCGAAGAGCACGCCCATCAGCGGGAAGCTGATCAGCACCACCAGCGTCAGCTGCCACGAGATGGTCAGCATCATGATCAGCACGCCGATCACGGTGAGCACGCTCGTGAGCGCCTGCGACAGCGACTGCTGCATCATCTGCGTGATGTTGTCGATGTCGTTCGTGACCCGCGAGATCAGTTCGCCGCGCTGGACACGGTCGAAGTAGCGCAGCGGCAGGCGGTTGATCTTCGCCTCGACGTCCTCGCGCAGACGCCACATGACGCGCACCATGATCACGTTGATGACGTAGCCCTGCAGCCACATCAGCAGCGACGACGCGAAGTACAGCGCGAGCACGATGAGCAGCACACGGCTGAGCGCCATGAAGTCGACCCCCGCGCCGGGGACGAAGTGCTCCATGGCGGAGACCATGTTGGCGAGATCCTGCTGCCCCGAGGCCTCGAGCCCCTGGACGACCTGCTCCTTCGTGGTGCCCGCGGGCGCCATCCCCGAGACGACACCCTCGAAGAGGATGTTGGTCGCCTCGCCGAGCACCTTCGGCGACAGCACGGCGAGCACGACGCCGATCGAGCCGAGGATCGACACGAACACGAACGCCCACGCGTTCGGGCGCAGCAGTCCGATGAGGCGGCGGAACGAGGGCCAGAAGTGCGCGGCCTTGCCCGGTGCGACGGCGCCGCTCCAGTCGTCGGCCGCGATGCGTGCCTGCTCGCCGAGTTCGATCTCGGCCTTCTCTTCGGCGCTCAGCTCGGCGACGGCCTTGCGCACGCGCCGGGTGGTCTTCTCGTCGCTCATCGGGCGACCTCCGCTCCGAGCTGGGATTCGACGATCTCGCGATAGGTCTGGCTCGTCTCGAGCAGCTGCTCGTGCGTCCCGATCCCCACGATGCCGCCGTCGTCGAGCACGACGATGCGGTCGGCGTCGGTGATCGTCGAGACGCGCTGGGCGACGACGATCTTGGTGACGTCGGGCAGCTCGCGCCACAGCGCCTGCCGCAGCCGCGCGTCGGTGGTGAGGTCGAGCGCCGAGAACGAGTCGTCGAACACGAGCACCTTGGGCTGGTGGACGATGGCACGCGCGATGGCGAGCCGCTGCCGCTGCCCGCCCGACACGTTGGTGCCGCCCTGCGCGATCGGCGCGTCGAGCCCCGCCTCCATCTGGCTGACGAAGTCGCTCGCCTGGGCGATCTCGAGTGCGCGCCACAGCTCGGCGTCGGTCGCGTCCTCGCGGCCGAACCGCAGGTTCGAGGCGATCGTGCCCGTGAAGAGGAACGGCCGCTGCGGCACCAGGCCGATCGTGCCCCACAGCGCTTCGAGGTCGGCCTTGCGCACATCGACCCCGCCGACCTCGACGACGCCGTCGGTGA
The DNA here is from genome assembly GCF_042722305.1 of Microbacterium sp. NPDC058389. NCBI lineage: Bacteria > Bacillati > Actinomycetota > Actinomycetes > Micrococcales > Microbacteriaceae > Microbacterium > Microbacterium sp. NPDC058389. The sequence continues at coordinate 302,351 of NZ_JBHXJQ010000003.1, read as the reverse complement.
CGTCGAACAGGCGCGGGATCAGCGAGACGAGGGTCGTCTTGCCGGCACCCGTCGACCCGACGATCGCGACGGTCTCGCCGGCTGCCGCCCCGAAGCTGATGCCCGAGAGGATCGGGTGCTCGGCGCCCGGGTAGGTGAAGGCCACGTCGCGGAACTCGATCGTGCCCGGCGCCGGGAACTCGAAGACCGCGTCGGCAGGACGCTCCAGCGACGAGTGCGTGTCGAGCACCTCGCCGACGCGCTCGGCGGAGACCGCCGCGCGCGGGATCATCAGCGTCATGAAGCTCGCCATCATCACGCCGGAGAGGATGATCATGGCGTACTGCATGAAGGCGAAGAGCGTGCCGATCTGGATCTCGCCGCTGTCGACCTGCATGCCGCCGAACCAGATCACGCCGATCACGGTGACGTTGAGGATCAGCATGACCGCGGGGAACAGCACCACGAACAGCGACCCGACCTTGCGGCCGACGACCATGATGTCGGTGTTGGCCTCGCGGAAGCGCTCTTCCTCGATGGGCTCGCGCACGAACGCGCGGATGACGCGGGTGCCGGTGAGCTGCTCGCGCATCACGCGGTTCACGCCGTCGAGCTTGCCCTGGTAGCTGCGGAACAGCGGCACCATGCGGGCGATCACGATGCCGGCCACGACCAGCAGCACGGGGACGGCGATCGCGATGATCCACGCGAGGCTCGCGGCCTGCTCGATCGCGAGCACGACCCCGCCGATCGCGAGGAGCGGCGCCGTCACCAGGAAGGTCGCGCCCATCATGGCCAGCATCTGCACCTGCTGCACGTCGTTCGTGTTGCGGGTGATGAGGGAGCCCGCGCCGAAGCCGGTGACCTCGCGCTCGGAGAAGCCCGAGACGCGCTCGAAGATGTCGTCGCGGATGTCGCGGCCGAGCTTCATCGCGGCGCGTGCGGCGAACCAGGTCGCGATGATGGAGGCGACGATCTGGCCGAGCGAGACCGTCAGCATGACGATGCCGGTGCGCCAGATGTAGTCGGTGTCGCCCTTCGAGACGCCGTCGTCGATGATGTCGGCGTTGAGGCTCGGCAGGTACAGCGAGGCGATGGCGGAGGCGGACTGGAACAGCAGCACGCCGAGCAGCAGCCAGCCGTACGGTTTGAGATATCGGACGAGGAGTTTTGCCAGCACGAGGTTCCCCTGGGGCGCGTAAGGGCACGCGGACGAGCGCGCAGAAGGTGGTGTGATCCCACCCTTGCACGGGCCGCCGACATCGCGGCAGGCTCGTTCGCGGAGGGCGGACGGTGGACGCGGGATGCCTTTTCCCGGTGGCATCCGTCGGTCACTGTAACACGATATATCGTGTCATGTGAAGACCGGATGCCGCCCACCCCGGCTCCACGTGCGCCCGGGGAGGCGGCATCCCGTCGTCCTTCAGCTCGCCGCGCGCCACTCCTCGTAGCCGACGGGGTCGATCACGGCGTCGTCGCGCACGGGCACGAGGCTGGTCTCGCCGACCACGCGGCCGAAGTAGCCCGCGGCCGGGTCGACCACGACGGCCCGCGCGTCGCCGCGGTCGGAGAGGTCGCGCCGGAGGAACTCGGCGAGCGGCGCGCGCTCGGGTCCGGCGACCTCGACGGCACCGGCCGTGCGCGCCTCCGCCGCGTCGGCCAGCGCGCGCGCGACGGCCTCCGCCGCGACCGGCTGCATCAGCGCCGTGCCGATGCGCACCTCGCCGTCGACGGTGCTCGCGTCGGCGATCTGCGGGAGGAATTCGAAGAACTGCGTCGCGCGCACGATCGTGGACGGCACCGCGCTCTCAGCGACGAGCCGCTCCTGCACCACCTTGCCCGCGAGGTACCCGCGCGCCTCGGGGTTGCGGTCGATCCCGACGATCGAGAGCGCCACATGGTGGCCGACGCCCACCCGATCCTCGGCTGCCAGCACGTTGCCGGTCGCGGCCGTGAAGAACTCGATCACGCCGGCCTCGTCCCACGCCGACGACTCGGTCGCGTCGACGACGACGTCCGCCCCGTCGAAGGCCGCGTCCAGGCCCGTCCCGGCGACCGCGTCCACGCCGGTCGACCGCGAGGCCGCCACGGCCTCGTGGCCGCGCTCCGCCAGCAGCGCCACCACTCGTGCGCCGATCCGCCCCGTTCCACCCAGCACCACGATCTTCATGAGTCTCTCCAAACCCGGATTGATATTGTCCGGGTTCAATCTACTCGGACAACCACTGTCCGAGTCAAGTAGTGTTTCGGATATGAAGATGTCGGGCGGGGTCGAGTGGGCGGTGCACTGCTGCGTCGCCCTCACGGGCGTGACCGAGCCGGTGCCCGCGGCGACGCTCGCCCGGCTCAACGACGTCTCGATGACCTACCTCGCGAAGCAGATGCAGGCCCTCGCGCGTGCGGGCCTCGTCCACTCCGTGCAGGGCAAGTCCGGCGGCTACGTCCTCGCGCGCCCCGCGGAGAAGATCTCGGTGCTCGACATCGTGCTCGCGATCGAAGGCCCCGAACCGCAGTTCACGTGCACCGAGGTCCGCCAGCGGGGCCCGCTCGCGGCATCCCCCGAGCAGTGCCTCCAGGCGTGCGCCGTCCATCGCGCGATGCTCGCCGCGGAGCAGGCGTGGCGGCAGTCGCTGCGCGGCGTCACGGTCGCCGACCTCGTCGCGACGGTCGACCGCGACTCCGGTCCCGACGTGCTGTCGCGGGTGCGCGGCTGGCTCGTCTCCCCCGCCGGCTGACCCGGAGGACGAAAGAGGGGATGCCGCGGCTCGCGGCATCCCCTCTCTCGAGCGTCAGCGGGTCAGGCCTCGCCGCCCTGCGCGATGTCGGCGCGCTCGCGCCAGCTGCGCGCGGTGACGCGGTCGAGCGCGACCTGCTTGCGCAGCGCGTCGGCCTTCTCGTACAGCGTCGGGTCGCCGTAGCTGGTCAGCACCTTCACGAGCACCGGCAGCAGCTCGATCATGAAGAACAGCCCGGCGATGAGCCAGTGCGCCCACATCAGGGTCGGCTCGCGCTGCGACAGCCGCTCCAGACCGCTGATCTGGCTGAGCAGACCCGTCGCGCCGGCGTTGCCGCCGGCGATCTCGGCGGCGCGCGCGTTGTACGCGGCGAGCGCGGCCTGGTACTGCTCGCGCGCCGCGGGCAGCTCGTCCTTCGCCTGCTTCTTGTTCGTCGCCTCCGACGCGCCGGCGTCGGCGGTGCCGGCCGCCTGCGCGTCGGCGAGGTCGGCCTGGGCGGTGGTGAGCTTCGCGGCCAGGTCGTCGTACGACGCCTGCGCGGCGGCCAGCTGGTCCTTGGCGGCCGTCGAACTCGCCCCCTCCCCCGCGACGCCGGTGCAGCCCGCGACCTCGCCGGCCCCCTGGCCGGTGAGCTCGCACTGGTAGATGGCGCGCGCCTGGTCGATGACCGTCTGCTGCGCGGCGAGCTTGGCGGTCAGGTCGTCGACGGTCGCCTGCGCCGACGAGGTCGCCGCCGAGGTGGTGTCGGCACCGGCCACCACACCGCTGGCGGCCTGGCTCTCGAGCTCCGAGACGCGCTCGCTCGCAGCATCCAGCGCCTTCTTCTCGGGGCCGGAGGTCACGGCGTCCTGATCGGACTGGGCCTGGACGAGGTTGGTCGCGTTGACCTCGCGCGCGATGTCGTTGTGGAAGATCTGCAGCACGAGCGGCTCCGCGACGACCATGCCGATGATGGCGGCCATGATCACGCGCGGGATCGCCATCCCGATGAGCTTCCAGATGTTGCGCGTCGAGCGCATCGTCGAGGTGAGGAAGCGGTCGAGGTTGAAGATGATGAGCGCCCACACGATCGCGAGCGGCACCGCGAACCACGCCGCGGCCCGCACACCGGTCATGAGGGCGAACATCATCGAGATCGCCGAGACCAGGGCCGTGCCGGCGAGCACGAAGAACATCTGCACGAAGCGCGGCGTCTCGCTGGGCACCTCGTCGAGGACGACGCCGTCGGCGCCGCCGAGGATCGCGAGGCGCCGCCAGCCCGATCCGGGCACGCGCTCGCGCTTGGCCCTCGGCTGCTTCGGCTGCTTCGGCGGCTTCGCAGGGGCCACGGGCGCGACGGCCTCGACGGGCTCGACGTCGGGAGCGGATGCCTCGCCGATCGCGCCCCAGTCGGCGGTGGCCGGCATCACGAGGGTGTCGTCCTGCGACGTGTCGGCCGACGCCGCGACGGCGACGGGCTGCGTCGGGTTCATCGCGAGGGCGTCGTCGAGCAGGTCCTGCGTGACCGGGTACGGGTCCTCGGGGCCGTCCGAGCCGGTGGGCGCGTCGGGCGCCTCTGCCGCCTCGTCCTGGGCGGCGCGCGCCTGCGCGGCACGCACGTCGTCGAGGTACAGCTCCTCGGGTTCGGAGCCTGCTGTCTCGACCTCGATGCGGCCGTCGGAGCCGAACCTGCCCGGCCGGTGTGCGGAGTAAGACATCCGAACACCGTATGAGGGCGACCTGGACGAGAGGTGGATGAATGCCCAGCGCCGCCCGGTGGAGCGGGCGGAGAGTGGATGCCGCGGCCCGCGGCATCCCGCCTCTCAGACTTCGAGCGGGGTGACGGCGGCGACCGCCTCGTCCTCCTCGGTGGCGACGAGCTGGCCGCACGCGCCGTCGATCTCCTTGCCGCGGGTGTCGCGGAGGGTCGTCGGGATGCCGGCGTCGTTGAGGCGGCGCACGAACTCGTTCTGCACGGGGACCTCGGAGGCCGTCCAGATCGAGCCGGGCGTGGGGTTCAGCGGGATCGGGTTCACGTGCACCCAGCCGCGGCCGCGGTCGTTGAGCTTCTTCGCCAGCAGGTCCGCCCGCCACGCGTGGTCGTTCATGTCCTTGATGAGCGCGTACTCGATCGACACGCGGCGCCCCGTCTTGTCGAAGTACGCACGGGCGGCGTCGAGGGCCTCGTCGACCTTCCAGCGCGAGTTCACCGGGATGAGCTCGTCTCGGAGCGTGTCGTCGGGGGCGTGGAGCGACAATGCGAAGGTCACCGGGATGTCCTCGTTCGCGAGCTTCGTGATCGCGGGGACGAGGCCGACGGTCGAGACCGTGATGCCGCGGGCGCTCATGCCCAGGCCGTGCGTCTTGTCGGTCATGACGCGGACGGCCTGCATGACGCGGGCGTAGTTGGCCAGCGGCTCGCCCATGCCCATGAACACGATGTTCGAGACGCGCTCGGCGGAGTGGTCGTCCTTCTTCTTGCCGCCGAGGCCGCCGTCTGCGATGAGGCGGTTGGCGCGCACGATCTGCTCGACGATCTCGGCCGCCGACATGTTGCGCGTGAGACCGGCCTGCCCGGTCGCGCAGAACGGGCAGTTCATGCCGCAGCCGGCCTGCGACGACACGCACAGCGTGATGCGTCCCGGGTAGCGCATGAGCACGGACTCGACGAGCGCGCCGTCGTGCAGCTTCCACAGGAACTTGATCGTGTCGCCGCGGTCGGTCTCCAGGCGCCGCACCTCGGTGAGCAGCGGCGGCAGCATGCCGTGGACCAGCTGCTCGCGACCCTCGGCCGGCAGGTCGGTCATGTCGGCCGGGTCGTGCGTCCAGTGCTGGAAGTAGTGCTTCTCGAGCTGCTTCGCGCGGAAGCCCGGCAGGCCGAGCTCCTTGACCTTCTCGACGCGCTGCTCGGGAGTGAGGTCGGCGAGGTGCACCGGCGGCTTGCCGCGCTTGGGGCTCGCGAACTGGAGCAGCGGGCGCCCCTCGGCGTCCTTCTGCTGGGTCCAGCCCTCGGTCGCCGGACGCACCTGGCGGGGCTTGGTGGAGCGCACGGGTGAGGACTCGGTCATGCCTCCCAGGGTACGCGGGCAGGCTGGACGAAACCGGGAGGCGGATGCTGCAGCCCACAGCCTCTGGTGCGCGGGGATCGTTGGTGCCATTCTTTCCCCAGCGGTCCGCCTGGGGAGCGCCGCCTGGGGAGGCGGCACCGGACCCGAAGCTGGGGAAGGGGACGGGAACTGAGCGCGCACGTCACGGCGGCGGCGCTGACGCCGCGCCTGCTCCACGGTGTGGAGGACTCCGCGGAGCGGATGCTGCGCGTCGAGGGCACCGCGGTGCTCGTCGACATCTCAGGCTTCACGACGCTCTCCGAGCAGCTGGCCGCCGCCGGCCGCGAAGGCACCGAGCAGCTCATCGCCACGCTGTCGCGCATCTTCACGGTGCTGCTGCCGGCGACCGACGACGGCGGCGACGTCGTGAAGTTCGCCGGCGACGCCCTGTTCGTGCTGTTCACCGGCGCGGACCACGCCCGCCATGCCGCCCATGCCGCCTGGAACATGAACCGCGTGCTGACCGCGATCGGCGACATCCACCTCCCCTTCGCCCGCACGCGACTGCGCATGTCGGTCGGGGTGCACTCGGCCGTGTTCACGTTCTTCCTCACCGGCGAGGGCTCGGTGAGCGTCGTGCTCGCCGGCCGTGACACCGGCCGTGTACTGGAGCTGCAGTCGGCGGCCGAGGCGGGGAGGATCCTCGTCAGCGACGAGACGGCGGCCCTGCTGCCGGCCGCACTGGTCGCGAAGGAGGAGGCGGCGCCGGGGGCGCGGCGTCTCGTCAAAGGCGGATCGGTGGCCGCGGCATCCCTCCTCTCCCTCCATGCCGGGCGCGGCGAGGCGGCCGACCGCTTTCTGCCTCGCGCGTTCGCCCAGCGGCCCGATCTGCTGGGTGCCGACCCCGACCATCGCTGGGCGGCGATCGCGTTCGTGCAGGTGTCGGGAGTGCCGGACGACCCGGATGCCGCCGACCACGCCCGCATCGACCGCCTCACGCGCCTGGTGGACGATGCCTGCGCCGATACCGGCGCCACCCTGCTCGACGTCGACCCGGCGCCAGGCGGATACCGCTACTTCTTGACCGCGGGCGCCCCCACCACGCTCGAAGACCCGGAGGGCCGGCTGGTCACCGCCGTGCTGCGCATCGTGCAGGACGGAGCCGGTGACTACGTCCTGCGCGCCGGCGTCACCTCCGGCCGCGTGTTCGCCGGCTTCGTCGGCGCGACGTACCGGCAGACGTACACGGTCATGGGCGACCCCACGAACCTGGCGGCACGGCTGGCCGCCCGCGCCGAGCCCGGAGACGTGCTGGTGGCACGATCGGTGCTCGAGCGCACCGCACGCCCGTTCGAGGCCGACGACGCGGGCGTCATCACGGTGAAGGGCAAAGCGACCGAGATCCCTGTGGCCGTGGTCACCGGGCGCGGCGGAGCCACGTCGCTGGCCGCGCAGCAGACGCCGTTCACGGGACGGCAGGACGAGCTCGACCGGGTGCGGCGGATGCTGACGGATGCCGCCGCCGAGACCGGCTCGGTGCTCACGGTGTCCGGCCCCGCCGGTATCGGCAAGACGCGCCTGCTGACGCACGCACTGGCCGAGACTCCGCTGGCCGTGCTGCGCGCCCACGGCGACTCGTACGGTGCGAACTCGCCCTATCGGGCGCTGCAGACGCTGCTGCGTCCGCTGCTGGGGATCCGTTCGGCCGCGGCGCCCGCCGAGGCGGGCGAGCAGCTCGCGGCCGTCGTGGCGGAACGGTTCGCCCACCTGCTGCCGTGGCTGCCGCTGCTGGCCCCGGCGGTCGGGGCGTCCGCGGAGCCGACGCCGGAGTCGCTGGCCCTGGACGACGCCTTCCGCGCCGAGCGCGCCGCCGAGGTCGTGGCCGAGTTCGTGGGCGCGCTCACCGAGGCGCCGGGATGCCTGCTGATCGACGACGCGCAGTGGATCGACCCCGCCTCGGCGGCGGTGCTCACCGACCTGATCGGCCGCGACACGCGCCATGCGGTGCTCATCGCGCGAAGGGCGGATGCCGGCGGCCTCGGCCCACTGGGCGACGAGCTGCCTCTTTCCGGGCTCGCCGACGAGCACATCCGCGACATCGTCGAGGCCGTCGCGGGCCGTCGCCTGCTGCCCGCCGACGCGCGCCCGCTGGTGGCGCGGGCAGGCGGCAACCCGCTGTACGCGATCGAGCTCGCTACCGGTCTCGCCTCGGGCGAGGACGCGCTCGGCATCGAGCAGCTCATCGGCGAGCGCATCGACGCGCTCACCGAGTCCGAACGCACGACGCTCCGGCGCGCCGCCGTGCTGGGCGTGCGCATCCCGCTCGGACTGTACGTCACGTGCGTCGGGATGCCGCTCATCTCGGGCGGTCTCGGAGCGTTCCTCGAACTGGGGGCGGACGGGGTGTCGTTCCGCAGCGAGCTGTTCCGCGACGTCGCCTACGACCAGCTGACGTTCCAGGCCCGGCGCGAGCTGCACCGTGCGGCTGCGGCGGCGCTCGAAGCCGATCCGGCGCTCGGCGGGTCGGCGCGCAACGTCATGCTGGCGGCGCATTACGAGGCCGCCGGCGATTGGGGGGCCGCGCACCGGGCCGCGGTGGCCGCCGCCGAGACGGCGGAGCGCGCGTTCGCGCTCGAGGAGGCCGTGCGCAACTACCGCGTCGCGGTCGAGGCGGCGCGGCGTTCGAACGGCACAGACGATCTGCCCCGGCTGCTGGAGGCGCTGGGGCGCGTGTCGGTCTCGGGCGGGTGGGCCAAGGAAGGGCTCGAAGCGTTCTCGGCCGCGCGGAAGCTGATCTCGGATGCTGCCGATCGGGCCCGCCTCGACCACGAGCGCGCGTACGCGCTCAACATCCTCGGGCGGCACGACGAAGCGGTGCGGGCTTTGCGCACCGCACGCCGCGCGTTGACCGGCACGGGCACGGAGGGACGGCGCGTGCTCGCCGCCGTCGCGGTCACCGAGGCCGGGTTGCGACTGCGTCAGGCGCGGTGGAGCGAGGCCCGCGCGCTGGCCGACGAAGCGATCGTGCTCATCGACGGCGACGGGCTCGACCCGACCACGAAGCGCGTGCTCGCCGACGCCCTGCGCTATCACGACATCGCCGCGAGCGAGCTCGAGGGCGACGCCGGCATGGTCCACCTCCCCCGCGCGCTGGCGCTGTACGACGAGGCTCACGACGAGCTGTCGAAGGGCAAGGTGCTGAGCCTGCTGGGCGTCCGCGCCTACTACCGGGGCGACTGGACGACGGCGGCGGCACTGTACGAGCAGGCGCGCGCTGGGCACGAAGCCGCAGGCGACATCGTCGGCGAGGCGCTCGAGTCCGCCAACGCCGCAGAGATCCTCATCGACCAGGGTCGCATCGATGAGGCCCGCCCCCTCGTGGCGGAGGCGCTGCGCGTCTTCGAGGCATCCGACAACCCGTACCTGGTGGCGTTCGTCACGGGGTTCGCGGGCCGGATCGCCCAGCAGGCAGGGGACGTCGCGGGTGCGCGCGAGGCGTTCCGGGCGGCCGCCGACGGGTTCACCGCCCTGGATGAGACGGATGCCGCCCTGGACGCCCGGGTGCGCCTTCTGGAGGCGACGCTGGACGCGGGTGCCGTCGTCGAGGCCGGCGCCGACGCGGACGGCCTCGCCGACGTGTCCGACGTCCGCCTCACCCGGCAGCGGGCGCGTCTCGCGGCTGCCCACGGCGACACCCGGCTGGCCCTCGCCCTCGCCGTCGCCGCGGCCGACGACGCTTCGGCGACTCCGCTCGAGCACGCGCTCTCACTCGCCCAACTGCACGGCCTTCGGCCCGATGACACCGTCCGCGCCGAAGCCGAGCGCATCCTCACCGGCCTCGGCGTCGTGAACATCCCGCAGATCCTCGATTCCTCGTCGTCCCTCATCACCGAAGCGGAGTAGGACCCATGATCGTGGCATCCCCCCGTAGCGCCGTCACCGCGAACACCGGTCGGGTCGTCGCCATCGGCACCGTCGCCGCATTGATCGGCGCGGGACTGACCGCTGCTTTCGTCGCCGCACCGGCGACCGCGGCGGTCGCCCCGCCCTCCGGCGCCGAGACGTTCACGGTCTCGCAGACGACCGCCGGCGCCTCGGGCGATCCGTTCCTGACCTCCGACGGTCAGCGGGTGTTCTTCGCCTCGACGGCCGGCGACCTCGTGCCCGGCGATGCGAACGGCGTGTCGGACGTGTTCGTCTCGGTCGCGGCCGAAGGCAGCGCCGACCCGTTCTCAGGGACCGCGATGCTCGTCAGCGCGCCGGACGGCGCGGTCGGCGCGACGCGCGCGAACGGCCCGAGCACCGAGCCCGTGGCGACGGCCGACGGCCGGTACGTCGCCTTCACGAGCGCGGCGACCAACCTCGTCGCCGCCGGCGGCACCGCGGGGCGGACGAGCATCTACGTGCGCGACACGCTGCTCGACCGCACGTTCCGGGTCGACAGCGGCACCGAGCCCGACGCCGACTCGTACGACCCCGACATGACCGACGACGGGCGCTACCTCGTCTTCACCTCGATGGCGTCCGACATCCTGCCCGACGGCGGCGTCGGCGGCCCGAGCTCGTTCGTCGCCGACCTCGACGCGAACGGCGACGGCGTCTTCGGCGACCTCACCGTCCGACGGCTGCTCAGCGACGAAGTGCTCCAGGGCACCACCCAGCAGGCCCGGATCAGCGGCAACGGCGCCACGATCCTCGTCACGACGGTGGGCTTCAACGAAGCGGGGGATGCCACCAATGTCTACCGCACCACTCCGACGGGGCCGACGATGACCGGAAGCATCGTCGCGAACCACGCCCACAGTCCGACGATCGACGCGACCGGCGACACCTTCGCGTACATCGGCGACATCGCCTGCAGCGACAGGCCGGCGGTCGTCGCCACCACGCTCGACGGCAACTTCTACCGCGTCGCGCTCGGCACGATCGACGCCGACCGCCGCGTCGGGTACATCTCCGACCCGGTCATCTCGGCCGACGGCAGCCACGTGGTCTGGGAGACGACCGTCCCTGCCTACGACTACGACCTCCCCGACGGCGCTCCCGAGCTGTCCGTGCCCGTGGTGCGCGAGCAGGAGATCGGCTGGCGGGATGCCTCGACCCAGGGCGACTGCTCCCCCTCGAACACTCCGGACTGGGTGGACCTCGCCGAGGGCACCCAGCCCGTCGTCTCCGCCTCCGGGCGGACGGTCGCCTTCGCCGCGTCAGGCTCCGCCGCGTCGACCGTCTTCGCGATGGACACCCACATCAACGACGGGCTTGCGGTCACCAGCACCCAGGGTCAGCTGGTCAACCCGGGATTCATGACGGCGATCGAGATCGCGTCGGTCCCGCTCTCGTCGCTGCGCGGGTACGCGTCCGCGGTCGCGAACGCGCCGATCCACAACCTGCCGATCCATAACCTGCCGATCCACAATCTCCCGATCCACAACCTCCCGATCCACAATCTCCCGATCCACAACCTCCCGATCCACAACCTGCCCATCCACAACCTGCCCATCCACAACCTGCCGATCCACAACCTGGACTTCCCGGGTGGTTGGGCCGACGTGCTTGCAGGCAGTCCTTTCGCCGGCGAGCTGATCCAGACGGTGACGCTCAACGAGCTGATCGCCTGGGCTGCGGAGGCGTTGGCCGACGGATCGACGGCGACCCCGGACGAGATCGCGGCGGCGAAGCGCATCCAGAGCCTCACCCTCGGCGACCTCGGTCTCGACGACAGCGCGCTGTCTGCGCTCTCGCTCGCGTCATACGTCCTCGGGACGGCGCCGATCGGTTCGCTGGAGATCGCGGGCGCCAGCACCGCGACCGCGACCGAGCGGTGGCAGGCGCTCGTGAAGGCGCAGGGCATCCTGGACGCCGAAGGCCTCCCGTTCCAGATCCAGTCCGACTGGTATCTGGCCGACCTCGACGCGGCCGGCCTCGACATCGAGCGCTCCGGCATCGCCGACGTCTCGCTGGCGTCGCTGCCCGTGGATCAGACGCTCATGGGCTATCTGCCCATGTCGGAGCTGTACCTCGCCGGCACCCCGCTCGGCTCGGTCGATGCCTCGGCCCTGACCGAGTCCGCCCGCACCGCACTGTTCGGCACCACCGCCGTCGCCGGCACCCTGGCGGCGCCGTCGCCGGGATACCTCGACACCGCGACGGTGGCCGATCTCGCCCCGGGCGCACCCGAGAGCGTGACGCTCGGCATCCTGTTCATGTCACTGCTCGACGCGCAGTCGTACCCGTGGGAGCAGATCTCGGCCAGCTCGCTCGACCCGTATCTCGCCGAGACCGGCACCTCCGAGACCGGCTGCGAGGGAAACACCCAGCACTGCGGCCGCAATGTGAAGTTCCAGTTCACGTTCGATCCGGGTCCGGGCGAGCCCGACACGTTCGCGGCCCCGACCGCGTCGATCACGACGCCCGCGGGCACGCGGTCGTACCGGGAGTACACCTGGGGGTCCGGCCCTGCCGGCACGTCCCAGCTCGTGGCGCCGTACACCGGCCCGATCCAGCGCGACGGTGCCACGGTGCGCATCCCGATGCCCGAGACGGCCGGCGGCACCGTCATGACCCTGCTGTCGTGGTACTCGCTGACCAGCCTGCCCGGCGAGTCGTCGGCGACCGGCGAACTCACGAGCGGGACCCGGTCGGCATCCCTGCAGCTGTTCGGCGACGCCCCGCTGCAGACGTTCGACGACCCCACGCACAACCTCGTGAACGGCGTCTGGGAGTCCTTCTCGGCGCCCATGGTCGAGGGCCAGGTCTACTACGAATGGATCTCGCCCGCCTGGCGCGACCTCAACGACGAAGGCGAGATGGTCGAGGGCGCTGCGCAGGACGAGGACTACTACCTCGTCGCGCCGCCCAAGGCCGGCGAGCGCCTCGTCGTGTCGACGAACGCCACCGATGGGCAGATCTCGCTGTCGCTGTACGCGCCGCAGGGGTCCTCGTCGACGCTCGGCGCGGCGAGTGCCGGCCCCGCACCCGGCACCCTCGTCACCGAACAGAGCGGGACCGCCGACCAGCCCGCCGAGGCCGGCGCCGACGCCGGAGTCGTCATCGACGGCCAGACGCTGCTCGACCAGGCGGTCGTGGGCGGCGACAGCGTCGCCGAGGTCGAGGCCGCGTCGACGGATGCCGCGCCCGGCGACAAACTGCTCGTCCGGGTGACCAGCGGCAACGGCGACCCCAGTGCCGCGCTGTACTCGCTGCGGGTGCAGTACGTCGACGAGCAGCCCGAGAGGCAGTGCACGGCCTGGAGCGCGCCGCAGTCCGCGGCCCCCGGCATCCCGGGGGCCAGCGACCCCGTGACCGACACGACGAACACGCTGTACCTGTTCGACCAGCAGCGCTACGGCGACACCTACGGGGCGACCGCGGCCACCGAGGTGCGTGCCGCGCTGGAGAGCCTGACCGGCACCGGTCACGTCGGGTCCGGAGCGGTGGACGGCGCGGTGCTCGATCCGGGCTCCTCGCCGGAGGTGGCAGCCGCCCGCACGGCGTCGAACGACAACCCGTGCTCGATGGGGGCACGTGAAGCGCTGACCAGCGCGATCAACGCGTTCGTGGCGAGCAGCCTCGGAGATCATCGTGACCAGATCGCGTCGATCGTCATCGTCGGCGGCGACGACATCGTGCCGATGGCCCCGGTCGCCCAGCACACCTCGCAGTTCACCGAGACCAGCCACGCGGCCGATCTGCGCCTCGCCACCACCCCGACCGGCGGGGACTGCCCCGTCGGGGCCGTGGTCGACCCGTGCGAGACACCGCTGTCGGCCGCGGCGGCGGCATCCCGCATCCTCACCGACGACCCCTACGGACTCGCCACCGCCTACGACTCGCTCGGCGGCCACGTGTACGTGCCGACCGTCGGACTCGGGCGCCTTGCCCAGGAGCCGGCGGCGACGCTCGCCACGATCGCCCGGTTCGTCGACGCCGACGGCGTGCTCGCGGCCGACTCGACGCTGACCGGCGGCTACGGCGCCTGGAGCGAGCTGCCGCAGGAGGTCACCGACGACCTCTCCTGGCGGTCGACCGGCGGCACCGCGCTCACCGGCGACTGGGACAGGTCGGCCCTCGAGGCCGCCCTCTTCCCCGGAACGGATGCCGCACCCGGCCAGACCGCCGGCGTCGTGTCGGTGAACACCCACGCCGACGAGACCCGCATGCTTCCGGGCGTGCCCGGCGCCGAGGCGGGCGCGTTCGTCGCCGACGACCTGTTCCTCGCAGCCGAGCACGAGACCCAGCCGCAGCTGTCCGGTTCGGTGATCTTCGGGATCGGCTGCCACGCCGGCAACAACCTGCCCACCTCGTACTACGGCGCCGTCACCGACTGGGTCGACGTCTTCTCGCAGGCGGGCGGTTACATCGGCAACACCGGCTACGGGCTCGCCAACAACATCACCACCGCGCTCAGCGAGCGCCTGCTGTCGCTGTACGCGGACTGGATCGGTGTGCAGGTCGATGGCACGCCCGTCTCGGCCGCCTCGGCGCTGGCGTTCGCGAAGCAGTCGTACCTCGGCGGGCTGGGCCTGTACTCCGGCTACGACGAGAAAGCGCTCATGGAGGCCGTGTACTACGGCTTGCCGATGTACACGTTCGATGCGCCCGCCAAGGAGATGCCGCTGCCGGAGACCCCGGACCTCACGGTGTCGACGGATGGCGGCCTGACGACGGCATCCCTCTCGTTCACCCCGGCCTTCGGGCAGCACAGCGCTGCGGACGGCTCCGAGTACCTGACCGTCGACGACCAGGCACCGCTCGCCGTCGCCGGGCAGCCGGTGCTGCCGACCATCGTGCGGACGCTGGAGCAGGCCCCCGCGGGCCTCACTCCGCACGGGGTGGTGCTCACCGCCCTGACGTCGGAGTTCGACACCGAGGGCACCCCCGCGGTCGCGACGCCGAGCGTCGGCGTGCCCGAGGCCGCGGCCTCGCGCACCGGGGTCGCGTTCCCGTCGACGTTCGGCACCATCACGCACCAGGACACACCCGACGGACCACGCGACCTGCTCGTGCTCACACCCGCCCGGGTCGAGATACCGCCCGGCGGCGCCGCACGCACCGAGCGGTTCACGAGCTTCACGGCGCAGGTCGTGTACGGCGACGCCTCCTCCACCGACGCCACGCCGCCGTCCATCGACTCGGTCGAGCTCCCGTCGCCCGGACGCGGCGAGATGGAGATCACCGTGTCGGACGCCGGCAGCGGCATCGCGTCGGTGATCCTGCTGGTCCAGCCCGAGGGGCAGGCCGAATGGCAGCGGGCGACGGTCGCGCCGCCGACCGCCACCAGCCCCGCCTACCGGGCGGCCGTGCCCACGACGCCGTTCCGGTGGATGCTGCAGGTCGTGGATGCCGCGGGCAACGTCGCCGTCGACACGGCGCGCGGTCGCCTCGACGTCGCCGCTCAGGCCGCACCCGCCCTCGGCGACCCCGGACCCGATGCCACGGTCGCTGTCGGCGATCGCCTGCTGCGCACCGTCGACGTGACCGACGCGGTGGCCGGCGAGAGCCTCTCGGCCAAGGTCCAGGTCGTCGACGGCGGCGGCACCGAGAGCACGGGCGACGACGAGGTCATCGCGACCTCGGAAGCCGTTGTGCAGACCGGTCCCGACGGCTCCACCCGGGTGCTCATCGACCAGCCGGTCACGCAGTACGGGACGTACACCGTCGTGCTCACGGCGTGCCGAAGCCGGGCCTGCAGCTCCGTGTCGTTCGCGCTGACGACCCCGCCGCCGAACACGGCACCCATCGCACAGGTCACGGTGACCGCCGACACGGACCCGACTCTGGCCACCAGCATCCTCACCGCCGAGGTCACGCTCACCGATGCCGACGAGGATGCCGTCACCCCGACGTACGCGTGGACCCGCAACGGTGTCGCGATCCCCGGCCAAGCGGGAGCAACGCTCGCCCTCGCCGACATCGGCGCCCAGCCGGGCGATGTCATCGAGGTGACCGCCACGCCCGACGACGGCAAGACCAAGGGGCACGCGGCGAGCGCCTCGATGCTCGTGGAGGAGCGCACGCCAGAGCCGACGATCGCCGTGACGGCGACGGGCGCGGACGGCGGCGCCTACCTCGAGGGCTCGTGGAGCAGGACGGCCGTCACCGTCACGTTCGCGTGCGGCTCGCTGATCGGAGTGAAGACCTGCACCGACCCCGTCGTGGTGGGCGACGACACCGGCCCCGACGGCCGCACCGTGACCGGCACGGTGACCGATGTGCTCGGGAACACCGCCTCGGTCGACCTGCGCGTGAGGGTCGACCGCACCGCACCCGCCCTGGCACCGATCGTGTCGCCGAACCCGGTCGTCGTGGGCCAGACCGCGACGGCGACGCCGAACGCGACCGACGCCGGTTCGGGCGTCTCGTCCGCGTCCTGCGACCCGCCGACGACGGCGGTGACGGGCCCGCAGACGGTCATGTGCCGCGCCACGGACGTCGCCGGCAACACCGCGGCGGCGACCGCCGGCTACACCGTCACGGTCCCGCAGCCGCCGAAGTGCGGGGGCGTGCTCGACCGCTCGCCCCTGCTGGGGGTGAACACGGACGGATCGAGCGTCTTCATCCGCCTGTCGGGCGTGCCGATCGTGTTCCGCGCGTGCGACGCCGCGGGCAACTCGATCGGCACGAAGAGGTTCGTCACCGGAGTGGTGCTCGTCGCGACGGCAGACCTGCCGTCGTCGGCGCGGGTCAACGAGGCCTTCTATCCCCCGATCGGCAGCTTCACCTACCTGAAGCCCGCGAAGACCTGGGTGGGGGCCATCCCGACGTTGAAGCTGAAGAGCGGCAAGAAGTACACCTACCGCATCGACCTGGCCGACGGCACGTCGTTCACGGTCACGTTCGGGGTCCGCTGATGGCGGGCGAGACCCCGGCTCGCGACACCGCCGCCCTCGCCGCAGACATGCTGTCCGAGGTGCGCGACGAGATCGACCGTGCCGACCAGAAGGCTTCGCTGCTCATCGGCTCGCTCGGCATCGCGTTCTCGATCGTGCTGAGCGGCATGATCGGCGGCGACTGGACACCGGTGACCCTGACCCCGTTCGGCGCGACGGTGTGGGGGCTCGGCGTCGTCGCGGCGGCGGCATCCGTCGTCGCGGCGGCCGCCGCCGTCTGGCCGCGCCTCAGCCGCGGCCCCGGACCGGGCGCCATCACGTACTGGGGGCAGATCCGCGGTCTCGGCTCGCCCGCCGAGGTCGAGCGCGCCCTCGACGAGCGCGGCCTCCACCCGCCCGAGCGCACGTTCCAGCAGCTCCTCGTGCTGTCGGCGGTCGTGCAGCGCAAGTACCGGGCGATCCGCCTGTCCATGACCCTCGCCGGGGTGGGCGTGGCGCTGATCGTCATCGGCTTCCTGCTCGTCGGCTGACGACGAGGGGATGCCGCGGCCGCCGCGCGCCGCCGGCCCCGGCTACGCTCGAATCGTGGTGCCCGTCGAGAATCTGCTGGCGTTCACGCTGGCCGCGCTTGTGCTCATCGTCATCCCCGGCCCGAGCGTGCTCTTCACCATCGGCCGCGCGCTCGCCCTGGGCCGCATCGGGGGGCTGCTGAGCGTGCTCGGCAACGCCCTCGGGCTGCTGCCGATCATCGGCCTGGTCGCGCTCGGCGTCGGCGGCATCGTGGCGCAGTCCATCGTGCTGTTCACGATCCTCAAGATCGCCGGCGCGCTCTACCTCATGTACCTCGGCGTCCAGGCGATCCGGCATCGGAACGACACCGCGGCGGCCGCGACGGCCGCCGCCCTGCCGCGTTCGGCGTGGCGCCAGCTCGGCGAGGGCTTCGTCGTCGGCGTCACCAACCCGAAGACCATCGCGTTCTTCGTCGCCGTGCTCCCCCAGTTCGTCGACCTGACGAACGGCTCGGTGCCGCTGCAGATGATCGAGCTCGGCCTCGTCTTCTTCGCGATCGCCCTCGTGTCCGACGGCGCGTGGGCGCTCGTCGCGGCGGCGGCGCGCTCGTGGTTCGGCCGCTCGCCCAAGCGCATCGCCACGCTGTCGGCGACGGGCGGGGGCCTCATGATCGGCCTCGGCGGCATCCTCCTCCTCACCGGCAACAAGCACTGAAGGACCATCCCATGATCCCCACGCCCCCTCCAGCCGCCGCTGGCGCGTCGACCGGAGCCTCCGGGCGCGTGGGCCCAACCGCAGCCCGCCGGCGCATCGTCTTCCTCGACGTGGACGGAACGATCCTCGAGCACGGCGCGCATATGGCGCCGGGCACGCCCGGCGCCGTCCGCGCCGCGCGCGCGGCGGGGCACCTGGTGTACCTCAGCACGGGCCGTTCGGCAGCCGACATCCACCCGAGCGTCGCCGAGATCGGCTTCGACGGCGCGGTGACCAACTCGGGTGCGCTGGTGGTCTCGGGCGACGAGGTGGTGGTCGACCGGCCTCTCACGCGCGAGGCCGCCGACCGGATGATCGCAGCGCTCAAGGGACGCGGCATCCGCTACTTCCTGCAGACGCGTGACGGCGTCTACGCGTCGGACGACATGGCCGAGCTCATGCGGGAGTATGCCGCCGCCCTCGACGCCCGCGAGGCTGCGGGCGAGGCGGTGCGGCCCGAGGACTCCCTCGTGGGACTGGCGCAGCGCACGTTCCCGAGCGCCGACGAGGCCGATCTCACGCGCATCGACAAGGCGGTGTTCGTGAGCGACCATGCCGAGGGCATGGACGAGCTGCGCGCCGACCTGGGCGACGAGTTCCTCATCGTGCCCGGCAGCATGCCGCTGCCCGGCGGCTCGAACGGCGAGATCAACGAGGCCGACACCACGAAGGGCTCGGCGATCGAGCTGCTGCTGGCGCACCTCGGCATCGACGCCGCCGACGCCGTCGCGGTCGGCGACAGCTGGAACGACATCGAGATGTTCCAGGTGTGCGGTGTCGCGGTCGCGATGGGCAACGCGCACCCGGAGCTGAAGGAGCTCGCCGACTTCGTCACCACAGATGTGCTCGACGACGGCATCGCGAACGCGTTCGCGCGCCTCGGCCTGGTCTGACGCCTCGTTCAGCTGTCGGCGGCAGCGGGGGCCTCGGCGCCCAGGTTGACGAGATTGCCGCCCGGGTCCCGCACCTGCGCCACGCGCTCGCCCCACGGCATGTCGGCGGGCGGCTGCTCGGCGTGCCCGCCTGCGGCGAGCCACGCCGTGAACGTCGCGTCCACGTCGTCGACGTAGAACCACAGCGCCGCGCGGTCCCCCACCGACGGGGGCAGGGCGTCCGGGTCTCGGCCGATGCCGAGCGTGGTCCCGCCCAGCTGCAGCGACACGTAGTCGTCCTGGTCGCCCTCCCCGAACCGGTAGACCACGGCCGCGTCGAGCGCGTTCTCGTAGAACCGTACGAGCTCCGCGAGGTCTCGCGTCAGGAGGATGGGGAACAGGCTCTGCACCGCCATGTCCCCACCCTACGTCGGCGCGCTCAGTCCAGGAAGATGTCGGGGAACAGCTCCGAATCGGGCGTCCCGGGCACTGCCGCATAACCCGAGAAGTCCGTCACACCGGCCGCTTCGAGCACGTCCTCGACGATCAGCGTCTGACCGGTGTACTCGCGTGCCGGCTGCGTGAAGATCTCGTACGCCGCGTCGGCGTATACCTCGGGCGTGCGGCTGACCTTCATCATCCGGTCGCCGCCGAGCGCGAACTGCACGGCCGCGGTCGCGATGGTGGTGCGCGGCCACAGCGTGTTGGCGGCGATGCCGTCCTTCGCGAACTCGGCCGCGAGACCCAGGGTCGCCATGGTCATGCCGTACTTCGCGAGCGTGTAGCCGGTGTGGCCGCCGAGCCACTTCGGCGACAGGTTCAGCGGCGGCGACAGCGACAGGATGTGCGGGTTCGGGGCCTCCTTGAGGATCGGCACCGCCGCGCGCGAGAGCATGAATGTGCCGCGCACGTTGACGTCCTGCATGAGGTCGTACTTCTTCGCCTCGAGGTCGAGCGAGCGCGACAGGTCGATGACCGACGCGTTGTTGACGACGATGTCGATGCCGCCGAACTCGCCCTCGGTCTTCAGCACGGCCTCGGTGATGTCGTCGTCGTTGCGGACGTCGCCGACGATCGGGAGGGCGTTGCCGCCGGCATCCCGGATCTGCTCCGCTGCCGTGTGCACCGTGCCCTCCAGCTTCGGGTGCGGCGTGTCGGTCTTGGCGAGCAGGGCGATGTTGGCGCCGTCGCGGGCCGCGCGCAGCGCGATCGCGAGGCCGATGCCGCGGCTGCCGCCCGACATCAGGATGGTCTTTCCGGCGAGGGGCTTGTCGCTCATCGGGGTCTCCTCGGGTCAGGAACGGGACTTGGTGGATGCCGCGGCGAAGGCCTGCACGCGTGCGCGGGCCTCGTCGGTGTCGAAGCGGGCGCCGATCGAGCGGGCCTCGTCGTCGAGGTTCTCGGCGAACGGGCGGTGCGCGCCGCTGCGGACGAGGCGCTTGGCCTGCCCGAACGCAGCCGTCGCATTGTCGAGCCAGAAGCGCGCGACCGCCTCCGCGCGGGCGGCGACGTCCTCGGCCGGCACGACCTCGGTCACCAGGCCCCAGTCGAGGGCCGTGCCCGCGTCGATCGTGAGGTCCTGCAGCAGCAGCTGGAGCGCCCGGCGCTGGCCGACGGCCGACGGCAGCAGAGTCGAGACGCCGAGGTCGGGGGTGAGCCCGATGTTGGCGTAGCGGCTCACGAACTTCGCCTTCTCGGACGCGACGATGTAGTCGGCCGTCAGCATGAGCCCCAGACCGCCGCCCGCGACCGCGCCCTGCACGGCCGCGACGATCGGCTTGTCCGACTCGACGAACGTGCGGATGCCGTCGTGGATCGTGTGCGCCATCGCCGTGACGTCGGCGCCCGAGGCCCCCGACGTCGCCATCTCGATGACGTCGCCGCCGGCGCAGAACGCCGGTCCGACGGCATCCAGGATCACCGCGCCGACGGAGTCGTCGGACGTGAGCTCGTGGGCGATGTCACGCCACAGCCCGCCGCCCTCGAAGCCCATCGCGTTGAGGGACGCCGGACGGTTGAAGGTCACACGGGCGAGGGCGCCGTCGCGGGTGACGAGGATCGGGTCGCTCATGGGGTTCTCCGCTGTCATCGGTTCGGGGTTCACTTCGGGGCCATGCGGATGGCGCCGTCGAGGCGGATCGTCTCGCCGTTGAGGTAGCCGTTGTCGACGATCGACATCACCAGGCGCGCGTACTCGTCGGGCTTGCCGAGGCGCTGCGGGTAGGGCACCTGCTGGCCGAGGCTCTCCTGAGCGGCCTCGGGGAGCCCGGCGAGCATGGGGGTCTCCATGATGCCGGGGGCGATCGTGACGACGCGGATGCCGTAGCGGGCGAGTTCGCGCGCGATGGGCAGCGTCATGGCGTGCACGCCGCCCTTCGAGGCCGAGTACGCCGGCTGCCCGATCTGGCCGTCGAACGCTGCGACGCTCGCGGTGTTGACGATGACGCCGCGATCCCCCGACCCTGTGGGTGCGGTCTTCGCGATCGCCGCCGACGCCTGTGCGATGACGTTGTACGTGCCGATGAGGTTGACGCGGATGATGCGCTCGAAGCCCTCCAGCGGCGAGGGGTTGCCCTCGCGGTCGAGCACCTTGGCGGGCGGCGCGATGCCCGCGCAGTTGACGACCACGCGCAGGGGACGGGATGCCGCGGCCACCGCGACGGCGGCGGCCACCTGCTCCGGGTCGGTGACGTCGGCGGGGGCGAACGATCCGCCGAGCTCCGCCGCGACGTCGGCGCCGGCCGACGTCGCCAGGTCGACGATGGTCACCGTCGCGCCGGCTGCGGCGAGGCGTCGGGCGGTGGCGAGGCCGAGGCCGCTCGCACCTCCGGTGACGAGGGCCGAGGCGTCCGTCAGGTCCATGGATTCTCCTTCGAAGTCCGAGACGTTGCACGATACCGCGTATCAGCATACGCGGGACTCAGTATCAGTCCAGCGTGCAGCGGCGCGCTCGTCCCAGGCTAGCCGCGCGAGCTCGCCGGGTCACTCGGCGATCGGTCCGCGACGCACGAGCGTCGTCACCCGGTCGAGCAGTTCCGCCGGCCGTGCGAGCAGCAGGCGCGATTCGGGCCGCGCCACGAGGTACTCGCCGAGCCGCAGGGCGGCACGGGCGTCGCCGCGCCGGTAGCCCGACAGGTAGTGCTGCGTCGCGCGCCACTCGACGCGGTCGCCGTCCTCGGTCGTGAGGCGCACCGCGAACGTCGGGGTCTGGCTCGCGTCCAGCATGCTGCCGCCGCCGCCGAGGAGTCCTTCGAGGATGGGGCCGATCGAGTCGCCGAGCGCAGGGTACGGCCACCACGTGGTCGGCGCCTCGATCGCGAGGCTGCGCACCCGCGTCCAGGGCACGAATCCGGTCGGCGCCTCCGCCACGTGCGGCGCGAGACCGGCGGTCGTGAGGCGCACGTGACGCGCGGCAGCATCTCCGACCGCCAGGGCCGCCGTCTCGCCCTCGAGGGCGGTGAGGAGCCCCAGGCGCCGAGTGGCACGCGTGGTGGGCATGCCTCCATCCCACCATGCTCCGTGGCGCGATCCGCCGGTCAGGGGTTGGATGAGGGCATGGAGCTCCGCATCACGCGCGTGTACGACGACCCGGCGCCCGACGACGGATTCCGGGTGCTCGTGGACCGGCTCTGGCCCCGCGGCCTCTCGAAGGAGCGCGCCGCCCTCGACCTGTGGGCGAAGGACGTCGCGCCCTCCACCGAGCTGCGCAGGGCCTTCCACCACGACGGCATGTCGTGGCCGGACTTCGAGGCCGCGTACCGGGCCGAGCTCGCCGGACCGACGCGGCCGGCGCTCGACGCGCTGCGCGACGAGCTCGCCCCGCACGACGTGGTGACGCTGCTGCACGCGGTGCACGACCCGGTGCAGAACCATGCTCTGGTGCTGAAGGCGGCGCTGCTCGGCTGAGGCCGGCCGTCGGCCCTGGTTGCGCTTCGTCTCGCTCGTTCCTCGCTCGCTCAGCGACCGTCCGTTGCCCACCACTCGGTCGCTGAGCGAGCACAACTCGGCGCCCCCCGGTCGCTGAGCGAGCGCCAGCGAGACGAAGCGCGTCCACGCACGACGCCCCCAGGAACCCACGCCCCCCCCCGACCCCCGGTCGCTGAGCGAGCGCCGGCGAGACGAAGCGCGTCCACGCACGACGCCCCCAGGAACCCACGCCCCCCCGACCCCCGGTCGCTGAGCGAGCGCCAGCGAGACGAAGCGCGTCCACGAGCGACCCGCGCACCCGCTCCGCAGCACGCCCCAGCCGACCCGCAGACCGAGCCACCCGGTCGCTGAGCGAGCGCCAGCGAGACGAAGCGCGTCCACGAGCAACCCACGCCCCCCGACCCCCGGTCGCTGAGCGAGCGCCAGCGAGACGAAGCGTGTCTCCGAACGACCCGCGCGGCAGGATGGGCCTATGTCGATCCCGGTCGAAGACGTCGTCGTCCCCGCGAAGGTGCTCGAGCTCGCGCGCGGCGCGGCGCTCGTGCCGGTGTGGCGCAACGAGGACGGCGGGCTGACCTTCCGCACCGACGACGGCCGCCACGTCAAGCACGCACCCCGCACGCTGCTGACCTCCTTCGCGGCGGAGGCCGGACGCCTGGAATGGGCGGGCGCCTACACGCCGGTGCCCCGCGTGCTGGAGGTCGGCGACGACGACACGCACGAATGGATGGTGAGCGCCTCGCTCCCCGGCCGGTCGGCCGTCGACCCGTCGTTCCTAAGGGATGCCGCCACCGCCGTCCGAGCCGTCGGCGAAGGACTGCGCGCACTGCACGACGCGCTCCCCGTCGCCGAGTGCCCGTTCGAATGGACGGTGCCCCGGCGCATCGCGAACGCCGCGGACCGCGGCATCCACGTTCCCGACGCGCTGCGCGAGGCGCCGCGGATCGACCGGCTCGTCGTGTGCCACGGCGACGCCTGCATGCCGAACACGCTGATCGGCGACGACGGCCGGTGGAGCGGCCACGTGGACCTCGGCGCGCTCGGGGTCGGTGACCGCTGGGCCGACATCGCCGTGGCGTCGATGTCGACCGTCTGGAACTATGGCGAGGGATGGGAGGACGCACTCATCGAGGCCTACGGCGTCGAGCCCGACCGCGGGCGACTCGCCTACTACCGGGAGCTGTGGAACGCGACATGACCGACATCACCGGCACCGTCACCAAGATCGACGGGCATGCGAACCTCGTGATCCTGCGGCGCTTCGCCGCGACCGCCGACGAGGTGTGGCGCGAGCTCACCGAGTCCGCACTTCTGGAGCGGTGGATCGGGCGCTGGGAAGGCGACCCCCGCAGCGGGCACGTCACCTTCTACATGACGGCGGAGGCCGAGGACGCCCCGCCCGCCGAGTACACGATCCACGAATGCGACCGGCCACGGCGGTTCGCCGGCGACACCGCCCCCGACGCGGGCGGCTGGCACCTGTGGTTCGAGCTGGCCGAGGACTCCCCCGGCGACACCGTGCTGACCTTCGGGCAGCGGCTCGACGTGGGCGACGACGTCGGCTCGATCGGCCCGGGCTGGGAGTACTACCTCGACCGGCTCGTCGCCGCCCGCGCGGGCGTCGACGTCGCCACCGTGGACTGGGACGACTACTTCCCCGCGCTGCAGCCGGCCTACGAGCGCCTGGTCGCCGCGGACTGATCGGCGGCGCCCCGCCGGCGCGTCACGACCAGACGAAGCGGAAGGTGCCCGCCGCCACCGCGGCGCCGATCGCGAGAGCCATGATGGCGACCCCGCCCCCGAGGGCCACGGCATCGCGCACGTGCAGCCGAGACGGGCGCGACCACGTGCGCGGGATGCCGGAGCCGAAGCCCCGCGCCTCCATCGCGGTCGCGAGCTTGGTGCCGCGACGCACCGCGAACACGAGCAGCACGAACGCCATGGAGAAGAAGCGACGGACTGCGCCGGTGTCGCCGACTCCGCGGGCACGGCGGGCGAGGCCCATGCTGCGCCAGTCGTCGAGGAACAGCCCGAGCGTGCGGGTGCCGGCGAGCACGCCGAGCACGAACCGCGACGGCAGCTTCGCAACCTGCGCGAGCGCGTCCGCGAGCTCGGTCGGATCGGTGCGGCCGAACAGGAGGATCGTCGGCAGTGCGAGCGCGACCACGCGCAGGCACACCGCGACAGCCAGGGCGATGGAGTCGTCGCTGATCGTCGCGTACCCGAACGACCAGTACACGCGGCCGCCGGGCTCGGCGTACAGCAGCATGCTGAGGCCGGCAACGGGCGCGAACACCAGGATCGGCAGCATCCGCTTCAGCAGCGTCGTGACGGGAAGCCCCGTCAGCGGCAGGCACGCGAGCTGCAGCACGATCGCGGCGAGCGCGCTCGTGATGTCGATCGAGGCGAACAGCGGCACCGACAGCAGCAGCGCCAGCACGACCTTGGTGACCGGGTTCACGCCGTCGAGCCACGCCGGCCGGGTCTCGACCGCGGGCGCATCCGCGGCGAGCACGGTCACGACGCCACCCCCACGGGCATCCCGAGGTCGATGCGGTGCGCGCCGAGGTGGCGCAGCACGTCGTCGTCGTGCGTGACGGCGACGACGGTCGTGCCGGCGGCGATCTCGGACTGCAGCAGGGCGACGAGCTCGACCCAGCCGCGGCGGTCCTGGCCGAACGTGGGCTCGTCGAGCACGATCACCGGCGGGGCGTCGGCGAGCACGGTGGCCACCGACAGCCGCCGCTTCTGGCCGCCCGACAGCGTGAAGGGGTTCGCGAGCGCGAGCGGCGCGAGGTGCAGCCGCTCGAGCAGCTCGTCGACGATCACGTCGACGTCGGCCGCAGCGATGCCGCGCGAGCGGGGGCCGATGGCCAGCTCGTCGCGCACGGTCGAGGCGAGGAACTGGTGCTCGGGCTCCTGGAACACGGTGCCGATGCGGGTCAGCAGCTCCCGTGAGGTCCACCGCGAGGGGCGCCGGCCCGACCGCCCCGCGAGCTGCGGCGCGGCCAGCACCTCTCCCGCGGCTTCGGGGAGCAGACCGGCGAGCGTCAGGGCGAGCGTCGACTTGCCTGCGCCGTTGGGTCCGACGATGCCTGTCGCGGCACCTCGCGGCACGTGCACCTCGAGCCCCGCACGCACGATCGTGCGACGGTCCCGCGAGACGGACAGACCGGATGCCGCCACCGCCGCCTCGACGTCGCCGCCGGTCGTGTCGAGCACGGGCAGGTCGATCGGCCGGCCCGGGACCCAGACGCCCGCGGCTGCGAGCTCGTCGCCGACGCGTGCGAACACCTCTGCGGGAGGCCCGTCGGCGAGGAGGCCGCCCTCGGCGCCGACGACGATGACGCGGTGCATGAGGTCGGCCCACACCTCGGTGCGGTGCTCGATGACGACGAGCGTCGCACCGCTCTCCCCGACGGCGTGCTCGACCGCCGCGCGCACCTCGCGCACCCCTTCGGGGTCGAGGTTGGCCGTCGGTTCGTCCAGCAGCAGCACGCCCGGCCGCATCGCGAGCACGCCGGCGAGCGCGAGGCGCTGCTTCTGCCCGCCCGAGAGCGCCTTGGTCGCCCGGCCGAGCGGCACGTCGAGCCCGACGGCGCCGAGGGCCTCCGCGACACGGGACGGGATCTCGGATGCCGCGACGCCGAGGTTCTCGCAGCCGAAGGCCACGTCGTCGCCCACCTTCGACAGCACGACGCCCGAGTCGGGGTCCTGCAGCACGAGCCCGACGCGCCCGCGCTGCGTCTCGGGGCGGACGCCGTCGACGAGCAGCATGCCGGTCTCGTCGCCCTCGTCGGCACCGCCGAGCAGCCCCGCGATTCCCGCGAGGAGCGTCGACTTGCCCGCACCGGATGCGCCCAGCAGCAGCACGCGCTGGCCCGGCTCGATCGTGAACGACACGTCGTGCACGGCCGGCGCGCGGCGCCCCGCATAGCGCCAGCCCCAGTCGGCGGCCGTGATGCCCGCGGGTCCGCTGCGGCCGGCCGGGCGGGCCGACGACGCCGCCACGTCAGACCTCGCGTCGCGCTTCGCGTCCGGCGGCGAACCTGTTCAGCGCACCGGTGGCGGCGAGCGCCCGCACCGCGAACCAGCCGACGAGGCCCGCGAGCAGCGCCCCCGACACGACGAGCGAGACCAGGTAGATCACGTTGAACTCGACGGTCTTGAGGATGTTGGGCGAGCTGCCGTAGAACAGCTCGAACACCCACGCGCCGACGGCGGCGCCGATACCGGCGAGCATCGCGACGGGCAGCGTGAAGCGGCGGTACAGGAACACCGCGAAGATCAGCTCGGCACCGAGTCCCTGAACCAGGCCGGACAGCAGCGTCGAGACGCCCCACACGTTGCCGATGAGCATGGAGACGATCGCGGCGATCACCTCGACGAGCAGCGCAGCTCCGGGCTTGCGGATGACGAGGCCGCCGATCACGCCGCCGATGAGCCAGATGCCGACGGCGAGGCCGCCGAGTCCGGGCGTGAGGCCGTCCATCGCGGTGAACCAGGCGTAGCCGACGGTGTTCCAGGCCCAGAAGACGAGGCCGATCGCGACGCCGAGGACGGCGGCGACGACGATGTCGACGACGCGCCAGCGAAGGCGGTGCGAGGTCGCGGATGCCCCTGCGGCGGTGGCCGATGCGGACGTGGACGCGTGCATGTGTTCTCCTCCCTGCGCCGGCATGATCCGGATCAGGTTCGACGGTCGAAGCGTGGGTCGCTTCCTCTCAGCCCGGCTCACCGGACTCCCGTGGTTGTGGCGACGAGTATACCGCCGGCCAGGCAAGGTATCTTTGGCAAGTGACTCCGGACGACGTTCCTGCGCCCTCGCGCCGTGAGCGTCGTGCGCGCACGGGCGAGATCGCGACGTCGCCCGATGGCGTGCTCACGATCCCCGAGGCCGGACCGGATGCCGCCTCCCGCGGCAGCAGCACGGTTCCTGTCGACACGGCCGCCGTGCCGACGTCGATCGCCGCCGCCCCGTTGAGCGGACCCGCCACGCCGGCGCTCCCGGTGTTCGACCCCGCGCCGGCCGCCGACGCCGCACCCGCGGGCTTCACCGACACCGCGCCCGCGCCTGTGACGCCCGAAGCCACCGCGGCCGCCGATCCCGACCCCGCTTCGTTCGTCGCACCGGGCCCCGACCCGGACGACGCACCCGGGCCGACGGCATCCACGTCCACCGGTGCCGCGCTGTCGTGGGTCGACCCGTCCGCCGTCGGCCGCGTGGCCGCGCCGGACGACCTCGCCGCTGCGGCGACGCCGTACGTCGCGGTCGAGGCCGACCTGCTCGCCGACGCACCCCATCGCTCGCCGCTGCGCGCCGGCGTGGTGGTGCCGACCCTCGCGATCGCCGCGGTGCTCGCGGCCTACGCGGGCACGACGCTGCTGTGGCCGCTGAACGCCGTCGCGCCGACGATCACCGCGATCCAGGTGCAGCCCGTCGCCGCGCCCGCCGCGGTGCCCGTGTGGCCCGCGCAAGGCAGCGCCGCCGAGGCCGTCGAAGGCATCGGCACCCTCGCCTCCACCCCCGACGCCGACGCGATCGCGAGCATCACCAAGGTCGTCACCGCGCTCGTGGTGCTCGACGAGATGCCGCTCGCGGTGGGCGAGCAGGGCCCCGAGTACCGCTTCTCCGCCGCCGATCGCAACGCCTACTGGCAGTACCTGCGACAGGGCGAGTCGGCCCTCGACGTCCCCGCGGGCGGAACGCTCACCGAGTACCAGCTGCTGCAGGGCATGCTCATCGGCTCAGCCGGCAATTACGCCGACCGGCTGGCGCAGAGCCTCTTCCCCTCGGACGCCGTGTACGCGTCGGCGGCGAACAAGTGGCTCGCCGCCCACGGCGTGCCCGGCATCACCCTGTACGAGCCGACCGGCATCGACAAGCGCAACACCGCGAGCCCGGAGTCGCTCATCCCGCTCGCTCAGAAGGCCCTCGCGAACCCCGTGATCGCTGAGATCGTCGCGCAGAAGTCAGTCGACCTGCCGGGGGCGGGAACGGTCGAGAACACGAACGGCCTCCTCGCCGACCCGGGCGTCATCGGCCTCAAGACGGGCACGCTCGACGCGTGGAACCTGCTGTCGGCGAAGGACATCGCGATCGGCGACACGACCGTCCGCCTGTACGCCTCGGTGCTCGGCCAGCCCGACGATGCCGCGCGCCTGGCGGCGTCACGCGCGATCTACGCGCAGCTCGAGCAGGAGCTGCAGCTGAAGCCGTCGGTCGAGGCAGGCACCGTCGCCGGCATCGTCGAGACCCGCTGGGGCGACAAGGTCGACGTGGTCTCGTCGGGCGATGCGTCGGTGATCCTCTGGAACGGCGGCGTCGGCACGGTCGCGACGACGTTCTCCCTCGGCGACGCCCGCGACTCGGGCGACACCGTCGGCTCGTTGCAGGTCACGGGGCCGCTCGACGGCGCCACGGTCGATCTGAAGCTCGCCGGCGACGTCTCCGACCCGTCGCCGTGGTGGCGCCTGACGCACCCGCTCGACCTCTTCGGCCTGAACGACTGACGCGGCGCCGCGCCCGTCAGCGGATGAGGCCCTCCGCAGCGAGGTCGTCCCACAGCACCGCCGGGATGTCGACGGCCATCAGCTCTGCGTTGCGCCGCAGCTGCTCGGGGCGACTGCCGCCCACGACGACCGAGCGCACCGCGGGGTCGCGGAGCGTGAACTGCACAGCGGCCGCCGGCAGCGGGACGCCGTGCGCGCGGCACACGGCGAGGACGCGCTGCAGACGGTCCCACAGTTCGTCGGGCATGCGCCCGTACTCGTAGCGGTCGTCGCGCGACGGCTCGTCCTTGGCGAGCAGGCCGGAGTTGAACACGGACGCGGCGACCACGCCGGTCCCGCGCTCGTGGCACGCCGGCAGCACTTCGTCGGCCGCGGACTGCTCCAGCAGCGTGTACCGGCCCGCGATCATGATGAGGTCGAGGTCGGCGCCCTCGACGGCGGCGGCGAGCGCCGACGACACCATCGACCCGATGCCGACGGCATCCACCGCTCCCTCGTCGCGCAGCCCCTGCAGCGCGGGGAACGCCTCGCGCAGCGCCAGGTCGAGGTCGTGCCGCTCGGGGTCGTGCAGGTACAGGACGTCGAGGCGGTCGAGCCCCAGGCGCTCGAGCGACTCGTCGAGGCTCGCGCGGATGCCGGCGGCCGAGAAGTCCCACTCGCGCCGCAGCGTTGTCGGCACGTGGAAGTCCGCGGCGAGGTCGAGCCCGCCGCCGTCGTCGGGGTTCGGGCGCAGCAGCCGCCCGGCCTTCGTCGAGATGACGAACTCGTCGCGGGGCTTCGTGCGCAGGAAGGCGCCGAGGCGCCGTTCCGAGAGTCCGAGGCCGTAGTGCGGCGCGGTGTCGAAGTAGCGGATGCCGGCGTCCCAGGCCGCGTCGAGGATCGCCCAGGCCTGCTCGTCGGTGAGTTCGCGGAACAGGTTGCCGACGTTCGCGGCGCCGTACCCCAGTCGGGTGAGGGCGGGCAGTTCAGGCTGCGGCATCCACTGCTCCGAACGTGTAGGCGGTGCGGCTGGCGGCCTTCATCTCCATGCCGGCGCCGGGCGCGAGTGGCGCGACGTAGACGCCGCCGCGCACCTCAGTGGGCACGACGAAGTGCTCGTGCAGGTGGTCGACGTACTCGATCATGCGCCCGTCGCGGCTGGCGCTGACGGCGACGAAGTCGAACATCGACAGGTGCTGCACCGCCTCGCACAGCCCGACGCCGCCGGCATGCGGGCACACCGGCACGCCGAACTTCGCCGCGAGCAGCAGGTTGGCGATGTTCTCGTTGACCCCGCCCACCCGTACGGCGTCGATCTGCATGACCGAGAGGGCGCCCGCCTGCAGCAGCTGCTTGAAGATCACGCGGTTCTGCGCGTGCTCACCGGTCGCGACGCGCACGGGGGCGACCCCGCGCGCGATCTCGGCGTGGCCCAGCACGTCGTCGGGGCTCGTGGGCTCCTCGATCCACGCGAGGTCGAACGGTGCGAGCGCGTTCACCCACGCGATCGCCTCGGACGGCTCCCAGCGCTGGTTGGCGTCGATCGCGATCGGGTACCCGTCGCCGCACGTCTCACGGGCGATGCGCAGGCGGCGGATGTCGTCGTCGAGGTCGGCGCCGACCTTGAGCTTGATCTGTCCGAAGCCGTCGGCGATCGCTTCGCGGCACAGCCGGGCGAGCTTCTCGTCGGAGTAGCCGAGCCAGCCGGGGCTCGTCGTGTAGGCCGGGAACCCGGTGGCGAGCAGCTCCTGCTCGCGCTGCGCGCGGCCCGGCTCGGCGGCCCGGAGGATCGCGAGCGCCTCCTCGGGAGTGAGGGCGTTCGTGAGGTACCGGAAGTCGACGAGATCGACGAGCTCCTCGGGAGTCATGCGCGAGAGCAGCCGCCACAGCGGCAGGCCGGCGCGCTTGGCCTTGAGGTCCCACAGGGCGTTCACGACGGCGCCGATGGCCATGTGCATGACGCCCTTCTCGGGGCCGAGCCATCGCAGCTGCGAGTCGCCGATGAGCTCCCGGTTGATGGCACCCATGTCCGCGAGCAGCGGCTCCACCTCGCGTCCGACGAGGTGCCCGGCCAGCGCGTCGAGGGCGGCGACCTGCACGTCGTTGCCCCGGCCGATGGTGAAGACGAACGCGTGCCCGTCGACGCCGTCTGAAGCATCCGTCACAATCCTCAGATAGGCGGCGGAGTAGTCGGGGTCGGGGTTCATCGCGTCGGAGCCGTCGAGGCTCAACGACGTGGGGAATCGGATGTCTGTCGTCTCGAACGCGACGATGCGGCTCACGATAGCGGTTCTCCTGCGGTAGTCGGGTTCGAGATTCGAACCACTCGCAGTTAAACATCCGACGTCTATACTGTCAATTGCGCCCACGGGCGCTCCGCCACGGAACCACCTGGAGACCAATGAAGTTCGCGCGCCTCGGCGACCCCGGTCACGAGATCCCCGTCGTCCTCGACGGGGACCGCCACCTCGACCTGCGCCCCCTCACCTCCGACATCGACGGCGACTTCCTCGCCGGCGACCCCGTCGGCCGCACCGCCGCCGCGATCGCC
Source organism: Microbacterium sp. NPDC058389 (assembly GCF_042722305.1). Classification (NCBI taxonomy): domain Bacteria; kingdom Bacillati; phylum Actinomycetota; class Actinomycetes; order Micrococcales; family Microbacteriaceae; genus Microbacterium; species Microbacterium sp. NPDC058389. The sequence continues at coordinate 270,677 of NZ_JBHXJQ010000003.1, read as the reverse complement.
GCGGGCGAGCTGGCCGAGCTCGACGGTGCCGGCGCCCTCCGCATCGGCGCCCCGATCGCCCGCCCGAGCGCCGTCGTGTGCATCGGCATGAACTACGCCGCACACGCGGCCGAATCGGGCTCCGCGCCGCCCCCGGTGCCGGTCGTGTTCCTCAAGACCCCCAATACCGTCGTCGGACCGAACGACACCGTGACGATCCCCCGCGGCAGCGAGAAGACCGACTGGGAGGTCGAGCTCGGCATCGTGATCGGCCGCCGCGCGTCGTACCTCGACTCGCCCGCCGACGCGGCCGCCCACATCGCCGGCTTCGTCACCGCCAACGACCTGTCCGAGCGCACGTTCCAGCTCGAGGTGTCGGGCGGACAGTGGTCGAAGGGCAAGTGCGCCCCCGGGTTCAACCCGACCGGGCCGTGGCTCGTCACCCCGGACGAGGTCGACGCACAGGCGCTGCGGCTGCGCAGCCACGTCAACGGCGAGCCCCGCCAGGACTCGTCGACCGCCGACATGATCTTCCCCATCGACCACATCGTGTGGCATCTGTCGCAGTTCCTCACGCTCGAGCCGGGCGACCTCGTGCTCACCGGCACTCCGCAGGGCGTGGCGCTGTCGGGTCGGTTCCCGTACCTCGCCCCGGGCGATGTCGTCGACATCGAGATCGAGGGACTCGGCGCGCAGCGTCAGGAGTTCGTCGCCTGGGAGGCTGCGCGATGAGCTCCGCACAGCTGCAGGGGCTCGTCGCGGTCGTGACCGGCGGCGCATCGGGCATCGGCGCCGCCATCGCCCATGCGCTCGCCGACGAGGGCGCACAGGTCGCCGTCCTCGACCGCGACCCGTCGGGCGCCGACCCGCGCTTCGCCGCCTTCGCGGCCGACGTGTCGTCACGATCCGAGGTGGACGCCGCGATCGCCGCCGTCGCCCAGGAGTTCGGCCGCATCGACATCCTCGTCAACAACGCCGGCATCGGCGCGCAGGGCGACATCGCCGCCAACGACGACGACGAATGGGCGCGCGTCCTGTCGATCAACGTCACCGGCATCGCCCGCGTGACCGCCGCCGCCCTGCCATGGCTGCGACAGTCGCCGGCCGCCGCCGTCTGCAACACGTCGTCGATCGCCGCGACCGCGGGACTCCCCCAGCGCGCCCTGTACAGCGCGTCCAAGGGCGCGGTGCTGTCGCTGACCCGCGCGATGGCCGCGGACCACCTCCGCGAGGGCATCCGCGTGAACGCCGTCAACCCCGGCACCGCCGACACCCCGTGGGTCGGACGCCTGCTCGACTCGGCTCCGGACCCCGCCGCCGAGCGCGCCGCGCTCGAGGCCCGGCAGCCGCACGGCCGCCTGGTCGCACCCGACGAGGTCGCCGGCGCCGTCCTGTACCTCGTGAGCCCGCGGTCCGGCTCCACCACTGGCACGTACATCGAGGTCGACGGGGGCATGGCCGCGCTGCGTCTGCGCCCCGCCGGCAGCTGACCGCACCGCCTGGGCGAAGCGCGAGGGGATGCCGGCGGCCGCGGCCGCCGGCATCCCCTCGGCTTCTCGTTCGTGCGGGGATCAGGCCAGCCGGTACACCCGCTCCGCGTTGGCGGCGAGGACGCCGTCCACCACCCCGAGTCGGTCCAGCGCCCACGCCGACACGGTGTCGAGCCAGCGGCCGTAGGGCCCCGACACCGGCCAGTCCCCTCCGAACAGCAGGCGCTCGGGGCCGAAGGCGTCCAGCGCCGTGTCGAGGAACGGCCGCAGCTGCGCGGCCGACCAGTCCCCCTGCGACTCGGCGGGCAGCCCCGACAGCTTGCACACCACGTTCGGGCGCTCGGCGAGGGCGGCGAGCGCCGACGCCCAGGGCGTCCCGGCAGCGGGGGCTGCGGCATCCGCGCTGCCCACCGCGGGCTTGCCGAGGTGGTCGAGCACGATCGTGAGGTCGGGCACAGCGTCGGCGAGCGCGACGACGTCGGGCAGCTGGGGCGCGCGGACGCACGCGTCGAACGTGAGGCCGGCGGATGCCACGGCCTGCGCCGACGCGCGGAACCCTGGTCGCACGGCGAAGCCGTCGGGTTCGGACTGCAGCAGCCGGCGCACGCCCACCACAAGGGGACGCCCCGCGTACACGGCGAGGTGGACGTCGGTCTCGGCCGGGTCCTCCAGCGGCGCACGCGCGACAATGCCGCGCACGCCGACCCGTGACGCCAGCGCCGCGACCCAGTCGACCTCGGCGATCGACTGCGCGGGCGCGCACTCGGCCTGCACGAAGACGAAACCGGGCGCGTCGGGGATGCCGGCGAGGGCGGCATCCAGCTCTTCAGGTCCGAAAGATCGGAGCAGCGGCCCTTCGAGCCAGTCGTACTCGAGGACTTCGGGGTCCCACAGGTGCAGATGGGCATCGACAGCGCGCATGCGCACCATCTTGACATCCGATGTCTACGATGGAGGCGTGGCCGTCACCGACGAAGCGATCTCGAAGATCAAAGACATGATCGTCAGCGGCGAACTGACTCCCGGTTCGCGCCTCCCTCCCGAGAAGGAGCTCGCCGAGCGCCTCGGCCTGTCGCGCAGCTCGATGCGCGAGGCGGTCAAGGCTCTGGAGGTCATCCGGGTGCTCGACGTGCGCCGCGGCGACGGCACCTACGTCACGAGCCTCGAGCCCAAGCTGCTGCTGGAGGCGATCTCGTTCGTCGTCGACCTGCACGACGACGACTCGCTGCTGGAGATCTTCGCCGTGCGCCGCGTGCTCGAATCGCATGCGACCGGACTCGCGGCCCAGCAGGCCGAGGAGTCCGACGTCGCCGAGCTCGAAGCCGAGATCGCGGCCGTCTCGCTCGAGACGGACATCGACTCGCTCGTCGAGCACGACGTGCGGTTCCACGCGGGGATCGCCCGCCTCGCGGGCAACGACTACCTCGCCAGCCTGCTCGAGAGCCTCACCGGCCAGACCGTCCGTGCGCGCGTGTGGCGCGGGCTCACCCAGGCGGGCGCCGTCGAGCGCACGCTCGCCGAGCACCGGGCGATCCTCGACGCGATCGCCGACCACGACATCGACCTCGCGACCTCGGTCGCCCAGGTGCACATCGCGGGCATCGAGCGCTGGCTGCGCCAGGCCCGCGACCGCTCCTGAATCGGCGCGAACGGGCGCCGCCGCCCCGGCGGGGCGTCACGGCCGGGCCCGCGGGCATCCGGCGCTCAGGCGTCGCGCGAGCGCCAGAGCAGCCAGACGAAGTACGGGGCGCCGATCAGCGCGACGACGAGCCCCGCCGGAAGCTGGGCCGGCGCGATCACCGTCCGCCCGAGGGTGTCGGCCGCGCCGACGAGCACCGCGCCCAGCAGCACCGCGACCGGGATCACGCGGCTGTGGCGCGCACCGACGAGAGCGCGCGCGGCGTGCGGCGCGACGAGCCCGACGAACCCGATGACCCCCACCGCGACGACGCTCAGGGCCGCGAGCACCGCCGCCGCGACGAGCAGCAGCAGCCGGGTCCGCTCCAGCCGGATGCCGACGAGCCGCGGCGTATCCTCATCCATCGCGAGGATGTCGAGGTCGCGGCGGTGCGCGAACACGAACGGGAGCGCGATGACGAGCACGATCGCGAGCGGGATCACCTGCTCCCAGATGCGGCCGTACGTCGTCCCGGACAGCCACGTGTAGATCTTCGGCGTGTCCCAGGGGTTCGAGCGCAGCAGCACGAAGGTCGTCAGGGCGACCGCGCCGTACGAGACGCCGATGCCGATGAGGATGAACCTGTCGGCGCTGAGACCGCCGCGCCACGCGAGGCCGTACACGAGCGCGAAGGCGACGAGCCCGCCGATCACCGCGGCGACCAGCATCCCGAACGTGGTCGCGGTGGCGCTCGTCACGACCAGCACGGCACCGAGCCCCGCGCCGCCGGTGATGCCGAGCAGGCTGGGATCGGCCAGCGGATTGCGGCTCACCGACTGGGTGACGCTCCCGGCGAGGCCGAGCGCCGCCCCCGCGACCACGGCCGCGATGACCCGGGGTGCGCGCTCGTCGAGTGCGAACGCGATGCGCGCGGGAGCAGCATCCTGAAGCCACAGCAGGATGTCTCCCGTCAGGAGCCGTGTGCTGCCGAGGAGCATTCCGGTGAGCACGATCGCGACGAGCGCGACGGCGCCGACGACCACGACGATGACGAACCTCCGGCCGCTGCGCACGCCGATGCGGATGGTGGGCGGGCGGCGAGTGGGCCCGGAGTCGCGCAGTCGACGCGCCATGACCACCAGCACGATCGCGCCGAAGACGGTCGTGGCCACGCCCGTCGGAACGGCGATCGCGCCTTCGGGGCCGATGAGGGCGCGCAGCAGCGCGTCGGCCAGGATCACGACGATCGCACCGATCAGGCCCGAGAGCGGAATCAGCAGGAGATGCCGGCCGAGCGCCGGCACCACGCGCGCCAGCAGCCGGGCGAGGACGGGCGCGCACAGGCCGACGAAGCCGATGGGCCCGGCGAGCGTCACGGCCGTGGCGGTGAGGAGGACGGCGAGGAGGATGCCGCCGATCCGCGTCGACCGGATCGGCACGCCGAGCGACGACGCCGTGTCGTCGCCGAGGGCCAGCACGTCCAGGCGGCGCGACAGGACGAGGGCCAGCACGACCGCGACGACCACGACGGGCGCCGCGCGCAGGAAGCTCTCGAGCCCGAGCTGCGACAGGCTGCCGCTGCCCCACGCGAGCAGCCCCTTCGTCTCCTCCGAGAACAGCACGAGCAGCGCCGACGTGCCGGCCTGGAAGGCGAGGGCGAGGGCCGAGCCGGCGAGCACGAGACGTGTGGTCGAGGTGCCTGCGCCCCCGGCCAGTCCGAGCACCAGCGCGGCAGCCACGAGCCCGCCGGCGAACGCGACGAATCCCGAGGCCCAGATCGGCACCGCGATCCCGAAGGCCGCGACCGCGGTGACGGCCAGGTACGAGCCGGCGGTGACGCCGAGCGTGTCGGGCGAGGCCAGCGCGTTCCGCGACAGCGACTGCATCAGCACACCCGCCACGCCCAGTGCGATCCCCACGGCGACCCCGGCCGCGAGCCGCGGGACGCGGGATCCCCAGAGCACGTCGGCCTCGGCGAAGACCGCGCCGCTCGTCCCCTGCGTGAGATGCCAGCCCGCGACCAGCACGAGCGCGACGACGAGGGCGAGCAGGACGCCGATGGCGGCGCCGGTCGTTGAGCGAGCCGCACGGGCAGGAGCCGCGCCCCCGCCGCGCACCGCCGGGTGCGCCGCATCCGCCGCGCCTCCCGCTTCACTCGACGCGCGAGCGGCGTGCTCGCTCAACGACCGACCGCTCACCGGGTGATCGCGGCGACGTAGGCGTCGATGATCTGCTCGGCCGAGCGGGGACCGCCGAAGGTCCAGATGCCCCCGGGGAACGCGGCGATACGGCCTTCTGCGACGGCCGGGATCGAGGCCCACGCGGGGTTCTCGGCTGCGGCGTCGACGAAGCTCTCCGAGTCGGGATCGACCGTGCCGGTGTAGAAGAGGTTGGCGTCGCCGATCGTGGTCATGCCCTCGATGTCGGTCTGGCCGAGGCCGTAGGCCGCGTCCACCTCGCCGGTCCAGGCGTTCGTGAGGCCGAGCTCCTCGCCGAGCTCGCCGACGAGCGAGCCTTGACCGAACGGCCGCAGCGAGACGTTGCCGCCGTCGACCCAGCCATCGAAGTAGACGAAGTCCGTCACTGCGGGCGCGGCACCGGCGACCTCGTCCTTCGCATCGGCCAGGTGCTGCTCGAATTCGTCCTTCACGACGTCGGCGCGCTCGGTGCGACCGGTCGCCTCGGCGATCAGGTCGAAGGTGTCGAGCATCTGCCCGATCGGGTCCTCGGCGTTCGCGCCGAGCGTCGCGAGCACCGGCACGCCGTACTTCTCCAGCTGCGCGATGATCGCGTCGTCGCGGGTGTAGGCCTCGACGATCACCAGGTCGGGCTCGGTCGCGAAGAGCGCGTCGAGGTTCGGCTCCTGGCGTGTGCCGACGCTCTCGACGCTTTCCGGCAGCTCCTCGGCGGTGTCCCACGTGCGGTAGCCGTCGGCATCGGCGACCGCCACCGGCGTGAGGCACAGCGACAGCACGTCCTCGATCTGCTGCCATTCGAGCACCGCGACCTTCTTCGCCGGCTGGTCGAGCGTGACCGTGCGGCCGAACGCGTCCGTGAGCTCGACCGGATCGGTCGACGTCGTCGTGGCGTCCTCTGCACAGCCGGCACTGGCCGACACCGTGGTGTCGGTGTCTGGCGAGGCGGCGACCTGGGTCGTGCCGCACGCGGTCAGCGCGAGCGAGAGGGCGCCGAGGACGGCGAGGGCGGCGATGGGCTTGGTCATGTCGGACAGGCTCCAGGGCTGGTGGGATGGGGAGGGTGCAGGCAGAGTCGAGGAGCCGGCGGGCTGCGCCGGCGAGTGTGTCAGGCCGTCAGTGCCGCGCCGCGGCGGACGCGCTCGTGATGACGGCCGCGCGGGATCACCCGCACGCGCCCGGTCGCGTCATCCACCGCCGTCTCGATGCGGAAGCCGTAGACCTCGGTGAGGTTCTCCGCAGTGAGCACGTCGTGCGGCGCGCCAGTGGCGTGCACCCGGCCACGGCACATCAGGACGACGTCATCGGCGACGGCAGCGGCGTGGTCGAGGTCGTGCAGCACCACCCCGACCGCGGTGCCCTGGTCGGCGAGATCGCACACCAGGTCGAGGGTCTCGATCTGGTAGCGCAGGTCGAGGTGGTTGGTGGGCTCGTCGAGCAGCAGGATGCCGGTGCTCTGCGCCAGCGCGGTCGCGAGCCAGACCCGCTGCAGCTCCCCGCCCGAGAGCTGATCGACCGGGCGATGCCCCATCGCCGTGAGCCCGGTCAGGTCGAGCGCCCGGTCGATGGCTTCGCGGTCGGCGTCGGTGACACCGGAGAAGCGGCCGCGGTGAGGGTGGCGTCCGTAGGCGACCACATCGCGCACCTCGAGTCCCGACGGGTGCGGGCGCGACTGCGAGAGCATCGCGACGGTGCGGGCGAACGCCCGGGAGGAGAGGGATGCCGCGTCGCGCCGCCCGGCTGCGCCGTCGATGTGGATCGAGCCGGCGTCGATCCGGTGCAGGCGCGCGAGGGCCCGCAGGGCCGTCGACTTGCCGCTGCCGTTCGGACCGATCAGAGCGGTGACGATGCCGGGCCGCAGGTGGAGCGACACGTCGTGGACCACGCGGGTGCGACCGTAGCTGAGCGCCAGGGCGTCGCCGTGCAGCTCATCCGTCGGTCGTGCGGGCCCGCCATCCGTGGTCATGTTAGGGAAGCCTAAGCTATGTTGCTTCCAGGCTCCAAGATCGTGACGTAACGCAGCCGCGGGGAATGCCACCACCCCTGCCGCTGCGCCGCCCCGGGGCTACGCGAAGCGGACGGTGTGCTGCAGGCGGGTGCGGACGTCGAAGACCTCGTTGCCGCCGATGTCGCGTGCACCCGTGATGCCGCGGCGAAGGACGGTGGCCAGCGCGCTGCGGGCGACGATGGCGACGTGCACCCCGCGGATCCTGCCGAGCTCCTGGATCGCCGTCGGCACGTCCTCGTCGGGCAGCACGACGAGCGCACCGCTGAAGCGGACACCGGCGGCACGGGCGACGGTGCGCATGTGCGTGAGCAGCTCGGCGATCGGCGCACCCGGCACACCGGGACCCGAGAACTCGCCGCGGCGCAGCCCCACCGGCCCGCCGAAGTCTTCGGACAGCACGCCGTAGAGGCCGCTGGGGCCGAGCACGATGTGGTCGATCTTGTCGTCGGAGCCGGCGCCACGGCCGCCGGCGGCGATGTCGTGCCACACGGTGTAGCCCATGCCGAGGTCGGCGACGATGCGGGCGGTCGCCTCCTCGGCGAGCGCGTCGGCGAGCAGGCGGCGCAGCGCGACCGGCGCCGAACGCACCAGGGCGGGGTCGTACGGGTCGGCGAGCGTGACACCGCGGCCGGCCCACTCCCGGATGAGGTTCAGGTACCGCTCGCGCCGCCAGCCGCCGGGCTGACCGAACGAACGGGCCCGCGGGCGCGTGTCGGTGCGGGCGGCAGGCGGACGCCATTCCGACCACTCGGGGGCGGCGGCCTCGCCGAAGCCGTGCCCGCGATCGTACGCGGCGCGAGCCTCCGGGGTGCCGACGAGCTCCCACGCGCGCTGCACCTGGATGAACACGGCCGCGTCGCCGCCGGTGTCGGGGTGGGTCTGGCGCAGGCGCAGCCGGTAGGCCTTGCGGAGCGTCTCCTCGTCGACGCCGGGGTCGACGACGAGCACCTCGTAGGCCGACGCCGAGAGCGGACTGTCGAACACGCATCCTCCCCTGGGACCGCGACGGCGCGGCCCGGACGGGGCCGCGCGGATTTCCGCAGATCAGGCTACGTCACGCTGCGGGGTCCGGGAGCCGTTCGTTGCGGCGCGCGTACGCGGCGGCGCTGCGGCTCGACAGCGCGAGCAGCACCAGGATGTCCAGCGCGAGCGGCACGAACGTCTCGTCGACGCGGATCTCCTGGCCCTGCACCCACCACGCGAAGAAGGTGGTCGAGATCGACATCACCGACAGGATCATCACCGCCACGCGCGCGAAGTTGCTGCCGCGCAGCACGAAGACCGCGAACAGCACGTCGAGGGCGACCGAGGCGACCACGATGCCGAGCACGACCCACAGCGCGGCCTGTCGCGTGTCGGCGTCGGCGCCGTCGACGCCCTCCAGCACGAGCTGCACGTCGGGGTCCGCGAGGATGTCGCGCCAGACGACGGCGATCGCTCCGCCGACGAGAAGGCCGGCGACCGCACGCAGCAGCACCAGCACGCCGCCGGCGATCGTCGACGCCGGGCGCGGCATGTCAGGGTCGTGGTGCACGGGCCGCAGCAGCCGCGCCGCCGGCTCGTACGCCGGGCGCTTCAGCGGCTCTCCGGCGACCCCGGAACCTCCCGGCGCACCGCCGGTCACCCCGTCTGCCGGCGCGCCCTCGGGCGGCGGCATCCCCTCATCGCTCATGCCGCACCCCCGTCGACCGCGCGCACGTCGACGATCGGGAGATCGCCGTCGGTGCGGATGCTGTCGCCGCCGCCGTTGCGGGCGTGATAGCCGGTGGCGAAGTCGGCGATGACGTCGACGGCCACGCGAGGGTCGGCGCTGCGGACGGTGCTCACGATGTGGTCGCGCTCGACGTCGGTGTCGGCGTCGATCTTGTGCGTGACCTGCAGCGTGAACAGCGACAGTCCGACGCGGGTGTCGAAGGTGCCCGCAGCGAGCCAGTCGACCCGGCGACCGCCGGGCAGCAGCCAGTCGTCAGGACACCGCCAGAACCGGACGTGGTGGCGCTGCGCGGGGTTGCCGGCGACCTCCTGCTGGTACGCGAAGTCCTGCTGCCGGCCGAACAGGAACAGCGGGCTGACCGGCGCCTCGTCATAGCTGCGGCGCCTGATCGTCGACGAGATGATCCGCCACGACGAGCCGAGCGTCACCGGGTCCGCCCGTGTCCAGCCTGCGGCGGCGAGCGCGGCCTCGATCTGCTCGCCCGTCCCCTGGAACGCGAGGTTCACCGGGTCGCCCAGCAGTCCGTCGCTCGTGCGCGTGCGGCCGATGAAGTAGTCCGGCACGTAGATCGTGGTGAGGATGCGGTGCAGCCGCGGCAGCACGAGGTAGGCCAGCAGCCCCCAGAACGCGAGGAAGAACGGGATGCCCCACCACCCCACGTGGAAGGTCTCGGTGAGGCTGAGGTAGGCGAGCCAGATCGCCGCCACGCCCGCGAAGACGAAGAAGAACCAGTCGACCGCGACCCCGATCGAGTACGTGCGGCGGCTGGTCACGATCGGCTCCGTCAGCCCCAGAGCGGGATCGAGGGGCGGAACGAGAGGGCGGATGCCGCCAGCTCGGGCGGCAGTTCCGCCAGCGTCGCGGGAGACCAGTGCGGGTCGCGGTCCTTGTCGATCACCTGCGCCCGGATGCCTTCGGCGAGGTCGGGCTGCGTCGTCGCGAACCACATGACGAGCCCGTACTCCTGCTCCAGCGCCGCACGGAGGCCGGGCAGCTCGCGGGCGCTGCGGACAGCGGCGAGCGTGACGGCGAGGCCGGTCGGCGACAGCTCGCCGAGGAGGTCGGCGGTCGCCGTCGCCTCCGGCTCGGGGCGCGCGCGCAGCCGCTCCACGATCTCCGCCACGGTGCCGGCGGCGAACGCATCGTCGATCCAGGCGCGGGCGTCCTCGAGCTTCGAGCGCGGCGGGGTCTCGTCGAAGAGGAGCACGAGCTCGGCCAGCGACGGGTCGGCGCGCGTCTCGAGCGCGTCACGGAAGCCGTCGAGGTTCTCATGCGGCACGAAGTGGTCGGCGAACCCGGCATGGATCGCATCGGATGCGTCCATGACGGCGCCCGTGAGCCCGAGGTACTCGCCGAGCCGGCCGGGCGCGTGGGCGAGCAGCCACGTGCCGCCGACGTCGGGGGTGAAGCCGATGCGGGTCTCGGGCATCGCGAGCTGCGAGCGCTCGGTCACGACGCGGATCGACGCGTGGCCGGCGACGCCGATGCCGCCGCCCATCGTGATGCCGTCGGCGAAGGCGACGAACGGCTTGGGGTACTCCGCGATGCGCGCGTTGAGCGCGTACTCCTCGCGGAAGAAGACGGCCGCGTCCTCGGCTCGGCCGCTCGTGACCTGCTCGGCGAGACCGCGGACGTCGCCGCCCGCGCACAGCCCCCGCTCCCCGGCGCCGTCCAGCAGCACGGCGTCGACGTCGGGGTCGTGCTCCCACGCGTCGAGCGCTTCGTGCAGGCGCTGCACCATGCCGAGGTCGAGCGCGTTGATCGCGCGAGGCCGGTTCAGGGTGAGGCGTCCCAGCCCTGCCCGCGCACGGACGAGGACGGTGGGCTCGGCGTCGGCAGCGGGGTCGGTCACGTGCGCAACGTTACCGGGCGACGCGGACCGGCGAGCAGGGCAACTTCTCTCACGGTGACGCTGGATTTCCGCCAGGATGGGACGGAGTGCCGCGACGGGGCGGCTCTCGCCCCATACGACGAGAGGGTTCGGCATGCCCGACGGCCAGTCGCTGGAGTTCTCAGGTGTCACCAAGCGCTTCGGCGCGGTCACCGCGGTGTCGGATCTCTCGGCACGCGTGGAGCCGGGACGTGTCACCGGATTCCTCGGACCCAACGGCGCCGGCAAGACCACGACCCTGCGGATCCTCCTCGGCCTGGTGCGTGCGACGAGCGGCCGCTCGACGATCGGCGGCCGGCGCTACGCCGAGCTCGACAAGCCCCTGCAGACGGTGGGGGCCGTGCTGGAGGCATCCAGCTTCCATCCGGGGCGCACCGGTGCTGCCCACCTGACCATCTACGCGCAGGCGGCCGGGATCCCGAAGCGTCGCGTCGAGGAGGTGCTGGGCCTCGTCGGACTCGGGGATGCCGGCGGCCGCAAGGTCGGCGGCTACTCGCTGGGCATGCGCCAGCGGCTCGGCCTCGCCTACGCGCTGCTCGGCGACCCGGGCGTGCTGGTGCTCGACGAGCCCGCGAACGGGCTGGATCCCGAGGGCATCCGCTGGATGCGCGGCTTTCTGCGCCAGCTCGCCGCCGAGGGGCGCACGGTGCTCGTCTCGTCGCACCTGCTCGCCGAGGTGCAGCAGACCGTCGACGCGCTGCTGATCATCTCGCGCGGACGCCTCGTGTTCGAGGGATCGATCGACGACCTCGCCGACCCGTCCGAGTTCGCCACCGTCGTCGACGCGCCCGACCGTGCCGCGCTGACCGCCGCGCTGTCGGCGGCGGGTCTGCCTCACGAGGTGCTGCGCTCGGGCCTCACCGTGCGCGGCGCGGATCCCACCGCGGTCGGCGCGGCCGCTGCCGCCGCCGGGGTCGCGCTGTCGGCGCTGCAGCGCCGGGGCCCGGCGCTCGAAGAGGTCTTCCTCGACCTCGTGAACGGCACCCGCGTGCATCCCTCGGCTCCCGGCGTGGGCGCGATGTCGCCCGTCGGCGAAGGAGCGGGGGTGGATGCCGCCCCCGCCGCCGCGGCGCCGGTCGAAGCCGCGGCGCCCGAGGCGGCGCCCGTCGCGGCCGGGGTCGCGCTCGCCGCCGCCGGTGGTGCGGCGCCGGGACGCGAGGCGGAGCGGGAAGCCCGCGAGGCGGACGAGTCGGCGCTGGCGTCGGCCGAGCTCGAGGCCGAGGCGACCGGGGCTCCCGGCGCCGCCGCGGCGCTCGGAGCGGCCGCCGGAGCGGCCTGGGCCGCGGAGCGCGCGGACGAGCCCGAGACCGGGACACCGGAGGCGGTCGCGTCCGAGGCCGGGCCGGAAGCGGTGGCCGCTGCGGCGGCCGGGCCCGAGTCGATGCCCGCGGCGGCCGGCGGCCCCGAGGCGGAGGAGCCGACTGAGCCGGGGGCCGAGGCAGAGGCGGAAGCAGTGGCTGCGCCCGAGTCTGAAGGTGCGCCCGAGGCTGAGCCCGAGCGTGTGCCAGCGCCGGAGCCCGCGGTCGAGCCCGAAGCGGTCGCTGCGACCGAGGCGGAAGGGGCGCCCGAGCCCGAGCAGCCTGAGCCCGCGACGGGAGCGCCCGAACCTGAGCCCGCGGCCGAGACCGGGGCCGAACCCGAACCTGCCGCCGAGCCCGCGGTCACGACCGGTGCGGGGTTCGCGGTGGCGAGCACCGGAGTGATCGACATCGTGCCGCCCGCCGAACCCGAACCCGAACCCGAGGCCGACGCCCCCGAGGCCGACGCCCCCGAGGACGCCGACCCCGACGTCGAGGAGATCGGCGCGATCGACGACGAGCTGTCGACCCCTGAGCCGCCCGACGAGGACGACGACAGGCCGTGGGAGAACTACGTGAAGACCGACGCCGACGTCGAGGCCGACGCCTTCTTCGCATCGTTCGACAGCGGAGCCGATGAGCCGGCCGATCCGGAGACGACGCAGGACCACGGCGTCCCGTCTGCAGACGACGCGATCGAGCCCGACCCCGGTGAACCCGCGGAGGCCCGGGCGGACGAGCCCGCCGCCGCACCCGAACCCGCAGCGGACGAGGCCCCCGAGGCGTGGGTGCCGCCCGAGGCGGAGGCGTTCGAGGATGCGCAGGAGGCGGCATCCACCCCCTCCCCCGGCAACGATGACGGCGGTGGGGACGACGACACCGGCTCCGACGACCACGAAGGGGGCCGGCGATGAGCCTCACGGCAGCGACCCGCGCTGAGACGACGAAGCTGTTCTCGACGAGCATCTGGTGGATCCTCGCGATCGTGCTGTTCGCGTACGTGGCCTTCACGTCGGGCGCGCTCGGCTTCGTGTTCTCGATGTCGGCCACCGGCTCGCTGCCGGGCGAGGCGACCAGCACGCCGCCGCTTCCGGAGGAGGTGCTGCCCGCGACGCTGTACAGCACCGCCACCGCGGTGGGATACGTGTTCCCGCTGCTGGTGGGCACGCTCATGGTGACGGCGGAGTTCCGGCACAAGACGCTGACGCCCACGTTCCTCGCGACGCCGCGGCGCGGTCGCGTGCTGGTCGCGAAACTCGCGGTCGGCGTCGTGCTCGGAGCGCTCCTGGGCGTGGTCGGCGTGGTCGCGTCGGTCGGCGTGTCGGCGGCGATCCTGTCGGGCTTCGGGCTCGAGACCCAGTTCACCTCGTCCGACACGTGGGCGATGGTGGGGCGGATGCTGCTGGCCTACGTGCTGTGGGCGCTCATCGGCATCGGGGTCGGCGCCCTCGTGCGCAACCAGGTCGGCGCGATCGTCGGCGTGCTGGTGTTCACGCAGTTCCTGGAGCCGATCGGCCGCACGGCCGCCGCGTTCGTGGACGGCCTCTCGGATGTCACCCGGTTCCTCCCGGGCGCGGCGAGCGACGCGCTCGTCGGCGCCAGCGTGTACACCGTCGCGGCGACCGGCACGGTGTCGTCCGACGCGCTGGAGTGGTGGGCGGGTGGCCTCGTGCTGCTCGGCTACGCGATCGTGTTCGTGGTACTCGGGCACCTCGTCAGCTGGCGCCGCGACGTCAGCTGACGCGGGTCGGCGAGAACCGGTCGCTGAGCCTGTCGAAGGGGTCAGACGGCCGGCGCGGCCGCGGGGGCCTTGCGCTTGCGGGGCTTCTTCTCGGGCACCGCAGGCGTGCTGCCGGTCTCGGCCGCGATCTCGACGACGTCGACCGGCTCTTCGGCGACCTCGACGCGCAGCGCCTGCACGAGGGCGAGCCCGTGCCGCGTCGTGAGGATCACCCGCTGGAACTCGGGGTGCCCCTCGAGGTCGATGACGACGCTCGGGCGGTGACGGCGGATGACCGCGAAGTCCTCGCCGCCGGCGGAGCGCCATGTGCCCATCGCGATGACGCCGCGCACGTGCGTGCCCGGGCTCGGGATGCCGCGCAGCCAGGTCCACGCGTCGTCGGTGAGCTGGACCTTGGTGATCGTCGAGCGATCGATGACGACATTCCCCTTGTGGAATGACAGGGCGCGCTCGGACACCGACAGCACGACCTCGAGCTGCGTCGAGTCGAGCAGCAGTGTCACCATGTGCCTAGTCTGCCAGCGCCGTCGGCGTGATCCAGGCTGATTTGCTTACGGGAGGGCAACGATCCCGGGCCCCGACCCCCGGACTCGGTGCGAGACTGGACCGGTGACCGTCGCGTCCCCCACCGTCGTCTCCCCGTCGGCCGCCGAGGTCGACCTCGCGCTCGAGCGCGCCGCCACCGGTGCGCGCCTCGATGCCTCCAACGCCGAGACCCTGCTCGGCGCGACGGGCGAGCAGTTCGCACGCCTGCTCGCGCTGGCGTCCGAGATGCGGGATGCCGGGCTCGCGGCATCCGGTCGTCCCGGTGTGATCACGTACTCGCGCAAGGTCTTCGTCCCCCTCACCACGCTGTGCCGCGACCGCTGCCACTACTGCGTGTTCGTCGACACCCCCGGCCAGCTGCTGAAGAAGCACAAGCCCGCGTACATGTCGCCCGAGCAGGTGCTCGCGGTGGTCCGTCAGGGCCAGGCGCTGGGCTGCAAAGAGGTGCTGCTCACCCTCGGCGACCGGCCCGAGGAGCGGTGGCCCGAGGCACGCGCGTGGCTCGACGAGCACGGCTTCGCGTCGACCATCGAGTACGTGGCCCATGTGGCGCGAATCGTCACCGCCGAGACCGGGCTGCTCGCGCATGCGAACCCCGGTGTCATGTCGGCCGACGAGCTGCGGCTGCTGCGCCCCGTCGCGCCGTCGATGGGCATGATGCTCGAGACCACGTCGCGACGCCTGTACGAGGAGCCCGGCCAGGTGCACTTCGGCTCGCCCGACAAGGACCCCACGGTGCGCCTGCAGGTCATCGAGGACGCGGGCCGCGCGCACGTGCCGTTCACCACCGGCATCCTCGTCGGCATCGGCGAGACCGTGCGCGACCGCGCCGAGTCGCTCGTCGCGATCCGCGAGGCGCACGAGGGCCACCAGGTCGACGGCCAGGGCCACGTGCAGGAGGTCATCGTCCAGAACTTCCGCGCCAAGCCACGGACGGCGATGCAGGGAGCACCTGACGCCGAGCTGCTCGAGTACGTCGCCGCGGTCGCGGTCGCGCGGCTCGTGATGGGCCCGCGCATGCGCATCCAGGTGCCGCCCAACCTGTCGGACCCGGCCGAGTTCGACCTGCTGGTGCGGGCCGGTGCCGACGACTGGGGCGGCGTCTCCCCCCTCACCGCCGACCACGTCAACCCCGAGCGGCCGTGGCCGCACCTGTCGGACCTCGCTCGTATGACCGCCGACCTCGGCTACGAGCTGCGCGAGCGCCTGACGGCCCAGCCCGAGTTCGTGCAGGGCGCCGACACGTGGATCGACCCCGGACTGCGTCCTGCGGTCGCGGCACTGGCCGACCCTGAGACGGGGCTGGCGGCCGAGGTCGTCAAGGATTCAGGAGACACGCCGGTGGGCGGCGCCCCCGGCGATCGGCACACCCCTGATCTCCTGAATTCTCGACGCGGGCAGGACGTGCGTCGCCTGGCCGAAGCCGCGGCGGCCGACCCGCTCGCACTCGACGACGCCGAGTGGACCGCACTGCTCGAAGCCTCGGGCGAGGACCTCGATGCGCTCGCGGCGACCGCCGACGACGTGCGCCGCTACACGGTCGGCGAAGCGGTCACCCTCGTCGTCAACCGCAACCTCACCTCGTCCGGCCTCGGCACGGCGTTCGCCCTCGACGACGTCGCCGCCATCGCGGCCGACGCGTGGGACCTGGGCGCGACCGAGATCTGCGTGCAGGGGATGCTGCCGCCCGAGGCCGACCCTGCCGGGTACGTCGACATCGCCCGGGCCGTGAAGAGCGGGGCCGCCGGCATCCACCTCCACGCGTACCGCCCGCAGGATGTGCGGGACTTCGCCGACCGTTCGGGGCTGGGGCTCGACGCCGCTCTCGCGGCGCTGCGCGAGGCGGGCGTCGACACCGTGCCGGGCACCGGCGTGAAGGTGCTGAGCGAACGCGTCCGCGGGCTCGTGGCGCCGGACGACCTGGAGATCGACCGTTGGGCCGAGGGGATCGCCGCGGCGCACCGGGCCGGGTTCCGCTCGACCAGCGTGCTGTTCTACGGCCACGTCGAGACCGCCGGCGAGCGCATCGCGCACCTGAGGCGGCTGCGCGAGATCCAGACGGCTACGGGCGGGTTCACCGAGTTCGTGCCGATCCCGCTCCCCGGTCCCGCCGGCGGCGTCGCGCTCGTGCCCGGGCGCGCTCCGCTGGACGAGCACCGGGCGATGGTCGCGGTGTCGCGGCTGCTGCTGTCGGGCAGCATCCCGCACGTGCAGATCCCGTGGACGCGTGTCGGCCGTGAAGCCTCGGTCGTGCTGCTGCAGTCCGGTGGCGACGACCTCGGCGGCACGCTGCTGGACGGCCGGGTGAAGCCCGAGGCGGGCATCGAGTTCGGGCAGGAGCTGCCGGTCGCCGACGCATCGGCGATGGTCGCGCGGCTGTTCCGCCCGTTCCGGCTGCGCACGACGACCTACGGGCAGGTGCACGGATGACGCGCGTCGATGTCGCGATCGTCGGAGCCGGGTTCGCCGGCATCGGCATGGCGATGGCGCTGCGCCGCGCGGGCATCGACGACGTCGTGCTGCTCGAACGGGCGCCGTCCGTCGGCGGCACGTGGCGCGACAACACGTACCCCGGCATCGCGTGCGACGTGCCTTCGCACCTGTACGGATTCGCGGCGCACCCGAACCCGTCGTGGTCGGGCACGTACGCGCGGGGGGACGAGATCCGCGCCTACCTGGAGCATGTCGTCGACACCGAGGGTCTGCGCGACCGCATCCGCCTGAACACCGCGATGCGCGGCGCCCGCTGGGATGCTCAGCGCGGGGCGTGGCTTCTCGACACTGCGATCGCGAGCGGCCCCGCCGGACAGGTCACCGCGCGCGCCCTGGTACTGGCCTGCGGCCGCCTCACCGAACCGGCCATCCCCCAGCTCGCGGGGCTCGAGACCTTCCCGGGTCCGATGTTCCACTCGGCACGGTGGGACCACGACGCGCCGCTCGCCGGCCGCCGCGTCGGCGTCGTCGGCACCGGTGCCAGCGCGATCCAGATCGTGCCCGAACTGGCGCGGACCGCCGCCCACGTGACCCTGTTCCAGCGGACGCCCGCCTGGATCGTGCCGCGCGGCGGCGACGTCTACTCCGACACCGACCGCGACAGCTTCGCTGCGCACCCTGAAGCGCTCGAAGCGCTGCGCGCCGACCTCTACGCCGAGGGCGAGGCCCGATTCGCGTCGCGCTCGGGCGACTCGGCCGCCGCCGCGGAGGCGGAGGCGATCGCCCGGGCGCACCTGGAGTCACAGGTCCCCGACCCGGCGCTGCGCGCCCTGCTCACGCCGGACTACGCGTTCGGCTGCAAGCGGGTGCTGCTGTCCGACGACTTCTACCCCGCCGTCGCGTCCGATGCCGTGACGCTCGTCCCCTCGCCGCTGGATCGGGTCGACGGCCCGACGATCGTCGCCGCCGACGGCTCACGGCACGTGATCGACGCGCTCGTGCTGGCGACCGGGTTCGCGTCGACCCGTCAGCCGTACGCCGACCTCGTCGTGGGCGAAGAGGGGCAGACGCTCGCCGCGCACTGGTCCGGCGGCATGACCTCGTTCGCCTCGACGGTCGTCGCGGGGTTCCCGAACCTCTTCGTCCTCAACGGCCCCAACGCCTCGCTCGGGCACTCGTCGTCGGTGCTGATGATCGAGGAGCAGGCCGGCTACACCGCCCGCGTACTGCGCCGTCATCCCGGCCGCGTGCTGCGCGTCGACCCTGCCGCGGAACGGGCCTACACCGACGAGATCGCGCGAGCCGCGGCATCCACCCGCTGGATGACGGGGGGATGCCGCAACTGGTACGTCGACGAGCGGTCCGGGCGCCTCACACTGCTGTGGCCGGGCACGGTCGACGCGTTCCGCGCGCGGCTGGCGCGCGCCGACGGGTCGGAGTTCCTGCCCGAGCCCGCACTGACATCCACCTTCGAGGGGAGACCCGCATGATCCCGCTGCGCTTCGGTTACAAGGCCTCGGCCGAGCAGTTCGGCCCGGCCGAACTGCTGGACTACGCCGTCCAGGCCGAGGAGGCCGGGTTCGACTCGGTCTTCATCTCGGACCACCTGCAGCCGTGGCTGCACGACGGCGGCCATGCGCCGGCATCCATCCCGTGGCTCGGCGCGCTCGGCGCCCGCACGTCCCGCGTGCTCATCGGCACGTCGGTGCTGACGCCGACGTTCCGCTACAACCCCACCGTGGTCGCGCAGGACTTCGCGACGCTCGGCGTGCTGTACCCGGGGCGCGTGATCCTCGGCGTGGGAACCGGCGAGGCGCTCAACGAGGCGAACCTCGGCATCGCGTGGCCCGACCCGCCCGAGCGGTTCCAGCGGCTGAAAGAGGCGATCGGGCTCATCCGGCAGCTGTGGTCAGAGGACCGCGTGACCTTCGACGGCACGTACTACCACGCGCACAACGTCACCATCTACGACAAGCTGCCGCAGCCGGTGCCGATCTACATCGGGGCCGCGGGGCCCGCTGCGACGCGCCTGGCCGGACGCATCGCCGACGGCTTCATCACCACGAGCGGCAAGAAGCGCGAGCTCTACACCGACACGCTGCTGCCGGCGCTGCACGAGGGGCTCGAGAAGGCCGGCCGCCCCGCTGACGCCATCGACACGCTCATGGAGGTGAAGGTGTCTCTCGCGCCCACCCTCGACGAGGCGCGCGAGAAGACCGGCTTCTGGGCCCCGCTGGCGCTCACGCCCGAGGAGAAGATGGGCGTCGACGACCCCATCGAGATGCAGCGCCTCGGCGAGCAGCTGCCGATCGAGCGCACCGCCTCGCGCTTCATCGTGTCGGACGACCCCGACGAGCACGTCGAGCGCATCGGCTGGTACATCGACCTCGGCTTCCGTCACCTGGTGTTCCACGACCCGGGTCACGACCAGGGCACCTTCCTGCGCATGTACGGCGAAGAGATCCTGCCGCGCCTGCGTACGAAGTACGGCGCGTGAGCCCGCTGTTCCGGCGCCGCGGCAGCAACTCCTCAGGATCGGCCCCGGCACCTGCAGCTCTCGGCGAGTCGCCTGCGTCGCCCGCCGATCCTGCGGAGTTGCGGACGCCGCGCTGGGTCGTCGTGGTGCCGGTCAAGCCGTCGGCGCACGGCAAGTCCCGCCTCGACGTACCGGGGGTGGCCCGCAAGGACCTCGCCCGGGCGATCGCGCTCGACACCCTCGAGGCGGCGACCGCCTGCGACGACGTCGCGCAGGTCGTGGTGGTCACCGACGATGCGGCCCTCGCCCGCGACGCGGCGATGATCCCCGCCCTCCGGTTCGTGCCCGAGGGTGACGCCCGCGGGCTCGACGCCGCCGTGGCCGCCGGGGTCGCGGCGATCGACCCAGGCGGCCGGATGCCGCGTGCGGCGCTGCTCGGCGACCTGCCCGCGCTGCGTCCGGACGATCTGGGCGACGCGCTGCGGGCCGCGGCATCCCTCCCCCGCGCCGTCGTGCCCGACGCCGAAGGCACCGGGTCGACGCTCGTCACCGCCGGCGTCGGAGTGGAGTGGACGTCGGCGTTCGGCGACGGCTCGTTCGCGCGTCATGTCGCGCTCGGGTGCGAGGCGCTGCAGATCCGGGATGCCTCCACCCTCCGCCGCGACGTCGACACCGCCGCGCAGCTCGTCGCCGCCCGCGCCCTGGGCCTCGGCCCGCGCACGGCTGCCCTGCTGGAGAGCGCCGCGGTCTGATCAGCCGCCGGGGCAGTCGCAGACGCTGCCGCTGTAGCACGCGCACGGCGGCGGGCCTGGATCGACGTGCTCGACCGGGGCGACGGGAGCCACCGTGGAACGCACGTTGGTGAACAGTCCGACGGCGAAGAATGCGCAGGCGGCGGCGATGAGGAGTGCGAGCACGAAGGCGACCCAGCGCTGGGCGACCGCCGCCGCGACGGCGGCTGCCCCGAGACTGATCGCGATGCCGACAAACCACCGCCACACCGCGACCTGTTCATGCATGGAGGGCTCAGAGCCCAGCGCATTGCCCAGCGCCAGCGCGAACAGCCGCCCGAAGGTCATGAGGCCGAGGACGAAGCCGGAGACCACGGCGGTCCAGGCGACGAGCGCCACCCAGAAGCGCCACCCCAGCCGGGTGGCGGCGATCGTGCCGGCAGGCGGAGCGGTCGTCATGCCGCGAGACTAGCGGTGACCACAACGGCTTCCCCGAGATCTTTGTTGTCACTCCACAAGATGCGCTCCCGTGAGCCCCGTTAGCCTGGCGGAATGAGCGACTACCAGGTGCTGGAGATGGGCGGCCTCGACGAGTGGCGGGGGCACTACGGCGGCTTCACGCCCGAGAAGTCGCGTGACGGCCGGCGCATCGTCGACCACGAGCTGACGATGCAGTACATCGGCATGAGCGCCAACGCCTTCGAGCCGGGCGAGGAGGCAGGCTACTGGCACGTGCACGAGCGCATCGAAGAGGTCTACGTGTTCCTCGCCGGGCGCGGCCAGATGGGTCTCGACGACGACGTCGTCGACGTCGGCCCCGGCACCGTCGTGCGCGTCGGCCAGGGCGTGTTCCGCACGTGGCGGGCGCTGCCCGACAGCCCGGAGCAGCTCCGCTGGCTGTGCCTGCGCGCCGGCGGCGAGGAGCTGCCGGAGCTCCCCGACGACAGCCGCCGCGCCCCCGAGCGCCCCTCACCGTGGAGCTGAACCCGCAGGACGCCACCCTCGCCGCCTACGAGCGCGGCGCGCAGCAGTACGCCGAGCGCACCGCAGCCGCCCCGGCTCCCGAGGTCGACGCGCTGCTGGCCCGCGTCCCGGCAGGGGCGCACGTGCTCGAGCTCGGCAGCGGGCCGGGAAGAGATGCCGCGGCCCTCGAATCCGCCGGCCTCACCGTCGACCGCACCGACGGGGCGGCCGCGTTCGTCCAGGCGCAGCGGGCCGCCGGCCACGCGGCGCGCGTGCTCGACGTGCGGGCCGACGACTTCGGCGGCCCGTACGACGCCGTCTTCGCGAACGCCGTGCTGCTGCACGTCCCGCGCACCGCGCTTGCCGGTGTGCTCGCCACCGCCCACCGCGCATGCCGCCCGGGCGGCGTCCTCGTCGCGAGCTTCAAGAAGGGCGAGGGCGAGGCCTGGACCCAGGTCAAGCTCGACGACCCGCGCCATTTCACCTACTGGGACGAGGCCGGCCTGACCGCCGCCCTGACCGCCGCGGGCTGGACGCCCGAGCGGGTGGCCGAGTCGACCCTCCCCGACTCGGTCGAACGGTGGATCACGGTGATCGCGCGGAACGCGGCATCCCTCCCCGCCTGACCGGGGCTCAGACCACCAGCAGGTAGACCGCTCCGACGATCGTGAAGCCGATGACGAGCTTCTCGAACACCGACTGCGGCATGCGGTCGGCGAGCCACCGGCCGAGGAAGGCCGCGACGACGACGAGCGGCACGAGCACGAGGTCGATGAGCAGGCCCGGCACCGTGATGATCCCGATCCCGATCGAGAACGGCACCTTGAACACGTTGACGATCGCGAAGAACCACGCCGCCGTGCCGAGGAACGCCTTCACCTCGAACCGCGCCGCGAGGAAGTACATCGACATCACGGGGCCGGCGGCGTTCGCGACCATCGTGGTGAACCCGCCGAGCGTGCCGTAGGTCGCGGCGGCGACCCGGTGCGAGCCGCCGTCCCCTTCGACCTGCGCGCCGACCCGTCGCCGCCACAGGGTGAGGGCGATCACCGCCAGCAGGATCACGCCGATCGTGCGCTTGACCCACAGGTCGTCGGCGAACCACAGGAACACGACGCCGACCAGCACGCCCGCGACGACCGCGGGCGCCAGGCGCACGAGGGTCTTCCAGTCCGCGTGCCGCCGGTACATCGTGACGGCGAAGATGTCGGCGACGATGAGCAGCAGCAGGAGCACGCCGGTCGACCGCTTCGCGGGGAGCACGGCGGCGAAGATCGCGACGGCGATGGTGCCGGCGCCGGGCACGGCGGTCTTCGAGAGTCCGACGACGACAGCGGCGACACCGAGCAGAGCCCACGCCCACCACGCCAGGTCGGGCAGCATCACGGTGCGTGTGCTTCAGGTCGAGCCGCCGCGAGCGCCGCGTCGGCGAGCGACGCCGAGCGGTCCGCATCCGTCATCCACAGCGGGCGGACCAGCGAACGGATGCCGCGACCCGAGACCTCTGCGGCCAGGTGCTCGTCCTCCTCGGCGATCAGCCACGCGTCGAGCACGCCGCCGTCCGCGCGGGCGCCGTACAGTGCCGCGACGGCCGCGGCGGAGGTCTCGACGCCGATCGCGGTGAGGCACACGTCGGCCATGCCACGCACGACCCTGCCGCCGATGATCGGCGAGACGCCCACGACCGGGGCGGCCGTGGCACGCAGAGCCTCGCGCACACCCGGCACGGCGAGGATCGGGCCGATCGACACCACGGGGTTCGACGGCGCGAGCAGCACCACGTCGGCGGCGGCGATCGCCTCGACGACGCCGGGGGCGGGGGTGGATGCCTCGACCCCGGGATTCTCGAAGGCCGCGGGCGCGAGCGTCGCGCGATGCCGCGTCCACCACTCCTGGAAGTGCAGACGGGTGCCGTCGTGCAGCACGACGATGGTGTCGACCTCGCTGTCGGTCATCGGCAGCAGTCGGGCGCCGAGCGGCCAGCGGTGCGACATGCGCTCGAGCACCTGCGTCGGAGTGAGTCCCTCGCGCAACCAGCCGGTGCGGGCGAGATGCGTGCCGAGGTCCAGGTCGCCGAGCGTGAACCACGGCCAGCCGGCACCCCACTCCTGCAGCTCGTGGTTGACCCGCTCGGTGTCGCCCTGGCGGCCCCAGCCGCGCTCGGTGTC
The DNA here is from genome assembly GCF_042722305.1 of Microbacterium sp. NPDC058389. NCBI lineage: Bacteria > Bacillati > Actinomycetota > Actinomycetes > Micrococcales > Microbacteriaceae > Microbacterium > Microbacterium sp. NPDC058389. Next base: position 247,426 of record NZ_JBHXJQ010000003.1, on the reverse strand, counting down.
GTTGACGCCGGCGAGGGCGTACGTGATCGAGTCGACGTCGGGCTGCAGGCGCACGCCCGAGAGCCACAGGTCGTCGCCGGTGTTGACGACGACCGTGAGGGCGGCGGCGGTGTCGGCGATGCCGCGGGCGCGCAGCGCGCCGCGGACGCCCATCACGAACCGGGAGCCGCCGACGCCGCCGGCGAGCACGACGATGCGGGGCGCGTGCGTCACGGGCCTTCAGGCCTGGGGCTTCACGTGGAGCTGCGGCAGCACACCGGTCTTCGGCGCGAACTCGTCGGACGAGTGCGGCAGCGGGAACTTCGCGACGGCGTCGATGAGCGCGTCGACCGTCTGCGCCTCGGCGACGATGTCGACGTCGAGGCCTGCGCGGCGCGCGTCCTTCGCGGTGCGCGGTCCGATCGCGGCGACCAGCGTGGTCTCGGGGAGCTCGGGGAACTGCTCGTGCACCTGCTGGGCGACCGAGCCGCTCGTCACGAGGATGGCGTTGATGCGGCCCGAGTGCACGTCTTCCGCGATGCGCTCGGTGACCGGGACGCCGACCGTGCGGTACGCCACGACGCTGCGCACGCGGTGGCCGGCGTCGGTCAGCATGCGCGTCAGGACCGGCTTGGCGATCTCGCTGCGGAGGGTGAGGATGTCGCGCGCCTCGGGCTCGAGCCCGATGAGCTGCTCGGCCATGCCGGCGGCGGAGTTGTCGCGCTCGGGGACCAGGTCGACCCGGTACCCGACGGCGAGGAGTGCCGCGGCGGTCGTCTCACCGACGGCGGCGACCTTCGTGGTGGGCGGCACGACCGCACGGTACGCGTAGAGCACGTCCACGGTCGTGGCGCTGGTGACCGTGAGCCAGTCGAACGCGCCGGCGGCGAGGTCTGCCAGCGCCTGATCGAGCGTCGCCTGATCGTTCGTGGGCGCGAAGTTGATGAGCGGGGCGATCACGGGGGTCGCGCCCTGACGCCGCAGGTTGGCCGCCACGCCGTCACCCCAGGGTCCGCCGCGGGGCACGAGGACGCGCCAGCCGGTCAGGGGCTTGACGGGCTGGTGCGATGCTGCGGCTGTGTTCATAAGGGGGTCGACTCTCGATGGTGCAAAGTCGGCCGCCCATGACGTTCGAGCAGCCGACGCGCGATTCGAATCGGGTTCGCGCGGACGGCAGCATACGCACCATTGCACTGCCTCGACCTCCGAGCATACCCCTCGTTCCTGAACGGACGGACGCCGTCCACGGCGAGGGCGCTGGAGCGTCAGCGGGTGTAGAGCCGGACCGCTCCCCACACGGCGGCGCCGATCGCCACGGCGCCCACGACGACCGCGACGGCGGCCAGGGCCGGGTTGCGACGGTTGAACGCCCGCGCCTGGGCGACGCGTTCGTCGACGACCCGTCCGACGCGGCGCGGCACGTTGGCCTTCTCCTCGATGGCGGCGAGTGCGGCCTTGAGCTCGGCACGGGCCTGCTCGACGGGGTCGGAAATGCCGAGCGGCACGGCGGTGCGGGGCACGGGCACGGGAGCCTCAGAGCTCATCGCGCACCTCCTTCACGTCCTGGGCGATCGATTGGACCGGGTTCTGCCGTTCGCCGATCTTGCGGAAGCGGAGGATGCCGAGCCATGCCAGCACCGCCGTCACGATCAGCATCGCGAAGAAGACGACGAGAGCCGACAGCCACACCGGCCACCACGACGACAGCCCGGCGATGACGAACGTGCCGAGCACCGGCACCGACCAGAACAGCACGAACAGCGCCGCGAACACCCACAGGGCGCCCCAGCCGCCGTCCTTCGCGGTGCGGGCCAGCCAGGCCTTGGCCGCGTCGATCTCGGCGATGACGAGGTTGCGGATCAGCTCCGGGACCTCGCCGAGGAGCGTGAGCAGGCTGTCGTCCGCGCGGTCGCGGAATCCGCGTCTGCGCGTCTCCACGTCAGGCCCCGCCCTGGCCGGTGGCGTCTTCTACGGCGTCGTCGACCGCGTCCTTCACAGCCTTGGCCGAGGTCTGCGCGGCCTTGCCGAGGTCGTCCTGCGAGTCCTTGCCGACCTTGATGGCGGCGTCGAGCTTCTGCCCGGGCGTGCCCTGGGAACCAGCGGCCTTCACGACCTTGACGCCTGCGTCCCACAGCGTCGACGGGAGGGCCATCGCCTGGGTCTTGGCGAAGTCCTTGACCTTGCCGACCTGTTCCTGCACGGGGTCGAGGTTCCACACCTTCAGCCACTGCGCCTTGATCTGCTCATAGCGCTCGCGCCCTGCGCGCGTGCCCAGGACATACCCGATGGCGAGTCCGATGACGAGTCCAGCTTTGCCCCTCATGGGGTCTCCTCACACTCGGTGTGCACCTGACGACCCTCCCCAGGGTAGCCCTGTATGCCGATTCCGGCATCCACTTGACATCGGGCGTCAGGCGTGGGTTTCTCCGCCCCACAGCGCGCCGCGCCGGACGCGGTCGGCCTCGGCGTGCGCGTCGGCGACGACCTGCGCGAGCCCGCTCCCTGCCACCCAGGCGCCGACGACGGCCACCCCGGGCGCCTTCGCGACGGCGGCGCGCGCAGCGGCCGCACGCTGCCGCTGGCCGCGGGCGGACACCGGCGGGACGAGCGTGAAGCGGTCGCGGTGCGCGGCCACGATGCGCTCGACGGGCACGCCGAGAAGAGTGGATGCCTCCCCCGCGGCCAGCACGAAGGCGTCGGTGTCGGCCAGGCCGGCGGTGGCGGGCGAGGCGTCCGGACCGCCGAAGGCCACCCGCAGCACGTGGCGCCCGGTTCCGGCGTCGCGGGCGAGCCACTCCCACCGCGCTGTCTCGTGCACGAGGCCGGTCGCGCGACCCGAGCCGGGGACGGCGTGGACATGCGCGCCGCGCGGCGCGGCGTCGAGCGCGGGCGCGTCCACGACGAGCGTCACGACCTCTCGCGAGATGCCCGCAGGCACGACGGCGCCGAACGCGGAGTCTGCGACCACGGGGCCGAGCACCGCGCGCGCCGCCGCCTCGTCGGTCGCGACGATCACGGCGTCGGCGGCGAGCCCGGTGGGCGCGGGGTCGGCCGCCTGCGGTCCCGCACCCTGACCGTCCGTTCCCTGCGCCTGTCGAAAGGCGGTCTCGGACGTTTCGACGGGCTCAGCGACCGCGAGAGTCACGGTCCACGCCTCGCCATCGCGCACGAGACCGGTCACGGACGCGCCGGTGTGGACCACGGCGCCGCGCTCGACGAGGCTCGCGTGCAGCGCGGCGACGAGCTGCGGCATCCCCCCGTCCAGTCCCTCGATGGCGGCGCCCGGGGCGTCGGTGAGCAGGTCGGCGACGGCGCCGCCGAGCGAGCCGGTGCGCGTGAGGGCGGGGTTGAGGCCGGGGGCGACGACCTCGACGTCGACGTCGTCGGGAGCCAGACCGAACCGGTCGACGCTGAGCGGGGCGACCAGGCGGTCGCGCACCTTGTCGCCCATGCGGCCGGCGACGAGGCGGCCCAGGCTCCGCTCGGAGCCGATCGTGAGCGGAGGTCGCAGGCGGTCGAGGTAGGCGCGCCAGGTGCCGCCCCACCCGATGATGCGACGGACGCCCTCGTCCCACGGGTTCGCAGGGATGCCCAGCAGCGTGTCGTGCGGCAACGGGGCGGCGGCGCCCTTGGGGAGCCCCGCGATCCACGCACTGTCGTCGCGCGGACGCACGACGACGGCATCCGGCAGCACTTCGTCGACGAGGCGCCGCACGGCTCCGCCGCGCGTCGACCAGCAGGTCGCGCCCACGTCCAGCCGCAGGCCCGACGTCTCGGCCGTGCCGATCATGCCGCCGAGGCGAGGGGATGCCTCCACCACCGTGACGGCCATGCCGACCTTGGCGCATTCCCAGGCCGCGACGAGCCCGGCGATGCCGCCGCCGACGACCACGACCCGGGTCTCGCGGGCGTGGGAGACGAGCTCCTGGAACGGTTCGGCGGGGACGGTCACGGCATCCATCCTCGCATCGCCGTGCTGGGTGCTCCCCGGGTCGCGGCGCCTGACCCAGGTCGGGTTCGGTGCCCCCGCGTACACGCTTCGTCTCGCTGGCGCTCGCTCAGCGACCGGTGATCGCGTGGGTGCGCGGCCCTGACCGCGCGAACTTCGAACCCGGGGTCAGTGGCCTTGGCGCTGCTCGCGGGCCTCGGCGCGCGTGCGGGGAGCGTGTGGCTCGTCTGCGTCGGTCGCCGGGACGGCGGCGGTGGCGGCATCCATCGCCCCTCCGGTCACCGAGGTGACGCGGCCGTCGTGCAGCTCGATGACCCGGTCGGCCCGCTGCACGAGGAGCGGGTCGTGGGTCGGGACGACAGCGGCGAGGCCCTGCGAGTGCACGAGGTCGCCGATGAGGTCCATGACGGTCGCGGCGGTGCGCGAGTCGAGCTGGCCCGTCGGCTCGTCGGCGATCAGCACGTGCGGGCGCGCGGCGATCGCACGGGCGATGCCGACGCGCTGCTGCTGGCCGCCCGACAGCTCGGTCGGCCGCTGCGCGGCGTGGTCGGCGAGGCCTACGAGCTTCAGCGCCTCGGCCACGCGCGCGTCGCGCTCGGCGGGCGGCGTCTTGGCGATGCGCAGCGGCAGCTCGACGTTCTCGGCCGCCGACAGGATCGGGATGAGCCCGAACGACTGGAAGACGAAGCCCAGCCGTTCGCGCCGCAGGGCGGCGAGGGCGTCCTCGTCGAGCGCGGTGGCCTCGACGTCGCCGATCCACACGGTGCCGGACGTCGGGGTGTCCAGACCGCCGAGCAGGTTGAGCAGCGTCGTCTTGCCCGCGCCGGAGGCACCGCGCACCACGACGAGCTCGCCCGCGGCCACCTCGATGTCGATGTCGACGCACGCGTGCACGTCGCCCGCGGCCGATGAGAACGTGCGGCTGAGCTTCTCGCCGCGCAGTGCGAGGGTCATGCGAGGTCCTCCGGGTCGGGTGCGGGAGCGGATGCCGCGGCCCGAGGTTCGTGCGGCGCTTCGACGGGCTCAGCGACCGGGTTCTCGGCGTCGGCGACCGGGGCGTTCGCGTCGGCGACCGGGGCGTTCGCGTCGGCACCCGGGTCGGGGGCCTGCTGGCCGGGCCACACGCCGACATGGTCGGGTTCGAGGGCGAGGCGCACGCGTTCGCGCAGGTCGAGGGCGGTGACGAACTCGTCGGGCAGCTGCAGGCGGCCCACCCGGTCGAGCACGGCGTACTCCTCGGCGACGTGCTGCTCGGCGCCGTGCTCGTCGACCCGCGTCGAGCGCAGCACCTCGGTCGAGGTGCGGCCGTCGCGGATCTGCACGGTGCGGGCGACGTGCTCCGACACCCCGGGATCGTGGGTGACGATCAAGGTCGTCACGCCCAGCTCACGGTTGACCGAGCGCATCGCCTCGAGGACGTGCGCGCTGGCGGTGTCGTCGAGCTCGCCGGTGGGCTCGTCGGCCAGCAGCACCCGCGGCTCGTTCGCGATGCCGACGGCGATCGCGACGCGCTGCTGCTCGCCGCCCGACATCTCGCCGGGGCGGCGCTCGGCACAGTGCGACACCTCGAGCAGGTCGAGCAGGTCCGCGACGCGCGCCTGACGCGCGGCGGCGCCCTTCACCCGACCCGGGATCGCGAGGGCGGCCGCGATGTTCTCACTCGCCGACAGATACGGCAGGAGGTTGCGCGAGGTCTGCTGCCACACGAAGCCGACGCTGTGCCGGCGGAAGACCACGCGCTCCTTCTCGGTCATCGTGAGGAGGTCGTGCCCCGCGACCCACGCGACGCCCGCGGTGGGCTGGTCGAGGCTCGACAGGATCGAGAGCAGGGTGGACTTGCCCGAACCGGACGCGCCGACGACGGCGACCAGTTCGCCCGGGTCGATGCGCAGGTTGAGCCCCTGCAGCGCCTGCACCTCGACGCCCGGGCCGCCGGCCGAGGCGACCTTGAAGATGCGCACGAGGTCGAGGCACAGGATGTCGGCGTCGGGTGCGCCGACGCGCACAGGTGCCGCGGAACCGCCCCGCGCGGGGGTGGGAGCCTGCGTGTCCGCCATGGTCCTATCCTTCCTCCACGGTGCGCAGAGCGCCCGCGGCACGGATGCGCCGCGACACGAACAGCGCGATCGCGGTGAGCAGCACGGCGAGCGCGAGGAACCCGCCGAGGGTGAGCAGCAGGATGCCGGGGTCGACCTGGTAGGCCGGCGCCACCGACGATCCGGTGAACGGCCGCAGGTCGACGGCCGCCAGCACGACGAGCGGCACGACGAGCCCGAACAGCGTGCCGGCGACGACCGCGGCGACGGCGGGCGGTCCGATCTCCCACAGCGCGAGCGAGGTCGCGGCCCGCCGCGGGGCGCCGAGGGTGCGCAGCAGCGCCAGCACGCGGGCACGAGGGCCGGCGGCGAGCGCGAGCGTCATGACGATCGCGAGGGCGCTGAGGAGCGCCGCGATGGCGGTGGCCGCCAGCAGCGCCCAGCGCACGCCCTGGACGGCGGGACCGGACTGGATGTCGGCGGCGATCTCCGTCGCCGTGGCCAGGCGGACCCCGTCGCCCAGGATCGCGCGGAGATCGTCCTCGACGGCGACAGGGCTCACTCCCGCGTCGAGGCGCACGAGCAGGGTGCGGTCGCTGGGGTCGCGACCGAGGACGTCCTGCGCGTACGACGAATCGATGGTGACCCAGTTCTCGCGCACGCCGGTGGGCACGGGTCCTCGGCTGACGCCCGCGACCTGGGCTTCCACGCCGCCGACGTCGATCTTCTCGGTGTCGCCGATCAGGTCGGCGGTGGCTGCCGCGACGAGGATCGGCATCGGTCCGTCAGAGGGTTCGAGCGACACCCCGGGAGGCAGCATCCCGGGTCCGTCTCCCTGCACCTCACGCAGGTCCGCGGCGTCGACGACGAACACCGAGGTGGCGCGCTTGACGCCGTCGATGTCGATCGTCGCCGGGTCGGCACCCGAGATGCCCGTCGCGGCGTCGACACCGTCGACCGCCTCGACGCGGTCGAGCTGCTCGCGCGTGAACGTGCCGCCGGTGACGCGCACGTCGGCGCCCACCTGTGCGCGTGCAGCGTCGGTGATGCCGCTCTGCAGCGCGGAGAGGAGGATGCCGGACGACACGGCCACCGAGACGCCCACGACGAGCGCGAGCACGGGGGTGAGCCCGATCGACGGCTCGCGCAGCGCCCGCGCCGCGCCGAGGAAGGCGTCGGCTCCCGCGGACGCGCGGGCGCGGGCGAGCACCGCGCGCAGCGGCAGCGGGTACAGCCGCAGCGTGATGAGGCACGCGACAAGGGCGAGCAGCAGCGGCGTGGCGGCGATCAGCAGGTCGACGCCGTCGCTGTACCCGCGGATGAACAGCAGCACGAGGGCGACGGCGGCGAGTCCGGTGACGACGCCCTCCGTGATGAGCCGCAGCCGCGACCCCCGCATGCCGAGGTCGGCGCGGGTCTGCCGCTCGGCGGCCGAGGGGGCGAGCGCCACGAGGATCGCGATCGGGGCGAGGGCGAGGAGCACCGCCGGCACGAAGCCGGCGACGGTCGGCGCGGCGCCGAACAGCAGCGCGCCGAGCACGACCACGGCGACGGCGCCGATCAGGGCGGGCACGGCGCCTGCGATCGCACCCTCGACGGCGAGGAGCCGCCGCAGCTGCCCGGTGGAGGCTCCGCGCGCCGACAGCAGGCGCAGGCTGGGACGGCGGCCTTCGAGGATGAGCCGGCAGCCGAGCACCAGCACGGCGACCGCCACCCCGACCGGACCGGCGACGAGCATCGCGATGACCGCGGCCGTCGAGGCCTCCTGCGCGAGGGCGAGCTCGATCTCGCCGGTGATGTCGGCGTCGAAGCGCAGGCTCAGGATGCCGGGCCCGCCGTCGGAGGTCGCGATGGTGTGCGACACCGCCGTCAGGCGGTTCAGCGTGGCGACCGTCTGCTCGGCGTCGTCACGGCTGATCGCATCGGCATCGGTCGGGTACCAGACGAGCGTCGAGTACGCGGCGTCGAGTCCTGTCGCCACGAGCGAGGCCGGGTGGGCGTAGGCGGTGCCGGTCAGCTTGCGCGGGCCGTTGCCGTCGTCGAACACCTTGGGGGTCAGCACGGACGGGACGTGCTGCCAGTAGTCGCCGTCCGCGTCGACCGGTTCGAACACCCCCACGAGCTCGATCTCGATCGGGTTGGTGGGCAGTCCGATCGTGTGCACGTCGCCCACCGACCAGTCCAGCTCGGCGGCCGTGTCGGTCGACAGCACGACCTCGATGCGGTTGAGCACGTTCACCGCGGGCTCTTCGCCGGGTTCGGGCTCGATCCGGGGGAACCGGGATGCCGCGGCCTCCGGTATCCGTCCCTCGACGATCCGGATCTCGTCCTCGTAGTCCGGGTCGAAGGCGAGGGTCAGCGCCTGCGTCCGCGGCGACTCGAGCACGTCGTCGTCGCTGTGGAGGGTGACCATGCGCGCCGGCCCGAGGATGCCGGGCAGCGGCGCGTCGGCGCTCTCGCGGATGGATTCGACGGACGCCCGGAACGGGCCCCACACCTCGTCGGTCGAGTACGGCCCCTCGGCACCCGAGATGTCGGCGCCGGTCTGCGGCAGCTGGGGGAAGCCCGTGTTCTCGGACACGACGTCGCGGGCGGTCGGCGGCAGACCGTCGAGGCGGTCGCGCAGCGCGGCATCCCCCACGATCCCGAGAGCGATGGGCGCTGCCGTCGCCAGCACCGTCAGCACCAGCACGAGCGTCGCGACGATGCCCGAGCCGCCCGCACGCGAGCGCAGGTGGTGCGCGACGAGGGCGCCGGTGGTCACGCGGCGGGTCATCGCGCCTCCTCCCCCACCGTCGCGGTGCGGGCGGCGCGACGCACACCCGCGGCGGCCGCGGCGACGATCGCCGCGAGGCCGACGACGAGCGCCGCGACCGCGATGCCCAGTGGCAGCCACGAGATGTGGAGGCCGCCGGCGATCGACAGGATGCCGGGGGTCACGGCGTGCACGAGCGGCGGCACGATCAGCACCGAGACCAGAACCCCTGCGGCGGCGCCGAGCACGACGGCGGCACCGAACACGCCGCCGAGCTCGGCCGCGCGCATACGTGCCTGGCGGCGCGCGGTGACGCCGGCGGCGCGCAGCACGCCGAGCTCGCGGCGCCGGGCGATCGCGAGGGTCTGGACGATGGCGAGGGCGGCCACGAGCGACAGCACGGCCGAGCCGACCGTCGCGATCCACCAGCCGGGGACGAGTGCGCCGACGACACTCTCGGTGACGCCCGGCGCCGAGGTCGCCACGGGCCGGTCCCCGAGCGCAGCGCTCAACGCGTCGTCGGCGTCGGTGTCGCCGGCCGCCCACACCGAGTCGGGCGTCACGATCGAGGTGCCGCGCTGCAGCTGCGAGGTGAGGAGGGTCTCCATGGGCACGAACAGCGCGAGCGGTGCCGATGTGCCGGGCACGGCGTCCACGAGCGCGGCGACGACGGCGGCGCCGCGGCGGCCGGCACCGGCGTACCGGAACTCGAGCTGGTCGCCGACGCCGAGGCCGAGGCGCTCGGCGAGCGCGGTGGTCACCGCGGCCGACACGGGCGTCTCGGCCCCTTCGTCGGCGCCGTCGGCGAGCCACAGCACCGCTTCACGCGTGCCGTCCGTCAGTTCGGCGCCGCCCTCGAGGTCGAGCTCGGCGCCGCCGACGGCCTCCACAGAGGTGAGGACCGCCGACACCTGCGGCGGCGCCGGGCTCGGCGGAGTGCCGAGCAGCAGCGCCAGCAGGCGCCACGGCGCGGTGCCGGTCGGCAGGTCCGCCTCCGCGGTGTACGTCACGGACCCCTGCCCCGCGGGCGCGGCGTCGCCGGCCAGGTTCACGACCGCGGGCGTGCCCGTCGCGTCGAGCAGCACGGCCGCGAGCTGCACCGGGACCACGGTCGCCCCGTCGATCCCGGCGATCTCGACCGTCACGCGCACGCCGGTCGCGGCATCCCCGAGGTCCACCGGGTCGGTCGTGACGGTGCCGTCGGCCGTCGCGGCGAGCGCCGCGGTGTCGATGAGGCCGCCCGCCGTCGTCACGACGGTGTCGAGCGATGTGCCCGGTGCGGCGACGAGCTGCGCGTCGAGCTCTCCCACCTCGACGTCGGTCGCGAGGGCGCCGGCGGCGGCGACGATGCCCGGCACGGCCGCCGCGCCGGCGACCTCGGCGGGCGTGACCGGCTGGGGCGTCGTGTCGACGCGCAGATCGGCGCCGGCGCGGACGGCGGCGGAATCGGTGGTCATGGCGGTCCAGGTGGCGCCGTACGAGGCGGTGAACACGGCCTGCGCGACGGTCAGCGCGACCAGCAGCACGGCGACCGCGAAGATCGGGAGGCGGCGGGCGACCTGGCGCGCCGGGTAGCCCGGTTCGAGAGCGGGGGTGGATGCCGCCGGCCGCGCCCACGCGACGGCCCCGGCCCCGAACACGGCCAGCGCGACGACCGCACCTGCCGACAGCACGACGGCCGGGGCGACGGCGACGATCGGGTCGAAGCCCGCGCCGCGTGCGAGGGGGAGCTGCCACACGACGAGACCCGTCGCGAGCAGCAGCACGCCGACGACGGCGGCCGTGGTGGCACGCGTGGCGCGCGCCGATGGGCGGCGGCCTTCGCCGCGGCGCAGCGCGACGGCGAACACGGCGGTGAGCAGCACCGCGAGCGCGAGCGCCCACGGCCACGGCGCGAGGCCGGCGAGCGGTCCGGCGCCGACGAGGGCGGCAGCCGCGGCGGCGACCAAGAGTCCGACCGCGGTGCCCGCGAGCGCGACGGCGGCTCCTTCGGCGGCATCGCTCGTCCAGGCCTGCGCCCGCGAGAACCCGCGCGCCCGGATGGTGGCGGTCTCGTGCTCGCGCGCGGCAGCGATCAGGCGGGCGAGCTGCGCGACCGCGGTGCCGGCGAGCAGCGCGACGAGCACGACGAGCGCGGGCGCCGCCGAGGCGAGCGCGGCGGCTCCCGCGGCGACCTCGTCGGCCACGTCCGCGGCGTCGACGCCCGGGGGCGGCGGATCCCCGGCGACCGCGACGGCGTGCCCGAGCCACGCCAGCACGAGGCACACGGTGGCCACGGCGACCGCGACGGTGGCGGCCGCGCTGGCGAGCAGTCCCGCACGCGCCGACGACCGCCGAAGGAGAAGGCGAACGGCCGATGCCACGGGCGGCAACCCGGGCGCGGAACGATCGGGCATCAGGCTCGGTCCTCCGCGGGGGGTCGGGTGGGCGACGTGAGCTGCGTCGTCGTCGCACGTGTCTGCACCGGGCGGACCCCGGCGCACGTCCTGCCAACCTAACCCGACAAGCGCATTCCCGCACTCGAAGGCCCCGGGCCTCCGGCGCCCAGGCGCTCCCGTACGGCCCGTCGACGGTGGGAGACTGGGGCCATGGCCCTTCACATCACCGGAGACACCGCCGCCGACGCCCTGCTCACCGACGACCCGCTCGCCCTCCTCATCGGCATGCTGCTCGACCAGCAGGTCGCCATGGAGACGGCGTTCGCCGGTCCGCTCAAGATCTCGGAGCGCGCCGGAACCCTGGATGCCGGCGGCCTCGCGGGCTACGACCCCGACGCGTTCGCCGAGCTGTTCAAGGCGACGCCCGCCGTCCACCGCTTCCCCGGATCGATGGCGGCCCGCGTGCAGTCGCTGTGCGGCGCTGTCGAGCAGGACTGGGGAGGCGACGCGTCCGCGATCTGGACGCAGGGCGCCCCCGACGGCGCCACGGTGCTCAAGCGACTGAAGGCGCTCCCCGGGTTCGGTGAGCAGAAGGCGAAGATCTTCCTCGCCCTGCTGGGCAAGCAGTACGGGTACACCGGCGCGGGCTGGCGGGAGGCATCCGCCCCCTATGGCGAGGACGGATCGTTCCGCAGCGTCGCCGACATCGTGTCGCCGGACTCGCTGGCGAAGGTGCGCGAGCACAAGCGCGCCATGAAGGCCGCGGCCAAGGGCTGAGGGCATGAACGCCGAGGTCGACGAGTTCCTGGCCGGTGTCACCCCCGCGCTGCGACGCCGCGACGCCTACACGCTGCTGGACCTGATGCATCGCGTGACCGGCGAGGAGCCCGTGCTGCAGCATCCCGGCATGGTCGGGTTCGGGCGGTACCACTACGAGTACGCGTCGGGGCGCTCGGGCGACGCGGCCGCCGCGGGCTTCGCGCCCCGCAAGACCGCGACCGTCGTGTACCTGTCCGACGGGACGGCGGCCCACGCGGACGCGCTGTCGCGGCTCGGCCCGCACACGTCGGGGGTGGGATGCCTCTACCTCAAGAACCTCGACGACATCGACCTCGCCGTGCTCGAGGATGTCGTGCGCTCCTCGTACGCGACCCTGACCGCCGGCATCTTCGGGCAGCGCGCCCGCGACGGCGCGGAGGGCTGACGCCGCCCCCTCCGGACGCGGAGCGCGCACCGGCGAGACGAAGCGCGCGCACGAGCCGGCGATCACCCGGACGCTGAGCGAGCGCCAGCGAGACGAAGCGCATGCACGAGCCGGCTTCGCACCGCCACCTCCGGGGCCCACGCGATCACCCGGACGCTGAGCGAGCGCCAGCGAGACGAAGCGCGTGCACGATCAGCTTCGGCCGCGGTGCCGGACGCTCCAACCGGGCAGCTCGTCGTAGCGCCCGTCGATGAGCAGCTGCTTCTTCGCGCGGCTCCAGCCCTGGATCCGCTTCTCCCAGCCGAACGCGTCCGAGATCCGCTCGAACTCGCTGCACCAGATGAGCTCCACAGGCAGCCGCTCGCGCGTGTACTGCGCGCCTTCGCCGGCCTGATGCTGGGCGAGACGTCGTTCCAGGTCGAACGTGCTGCCGGTGTAGTACGTGCCGTCCGCGCACTGGAGCATGTAGACGAAGGGCATGGGCAGGACACTATGCGTCTCCCGCGACAGGCCTCTTCCGTTGTCCACAGGCTGCGCTTCGTCTCGCTCGTACCTCGCTCGCTCAGCGTCCGGAGGCCCGAGTCGCCCGGGTCGCGCTTCGTCTCGCTCGTACCTCGCTCGCTCAGCGTCCGGAAGCCCGAGTCGCTCGGGTCGCGCTTCGTCTCGCTCGTACCTCGCTCGCTCAGCGTCCGGGCCCACACGACCACCCGGACGCAGAGCGAGCGCCAGCGAGACGAAGCGCGTGCACGGGCCAAGCCCGGCCCACCCCCGATCCACGCGACCACCCGGACGCTGAGCGAGCGCCAGCGAGACGAAGCGCGTGCACGAGCCGGCTTCGCACCGCCACGTCCGGGGCCCACGCGACCACCCGGACGCTGAGCGAGCGCCAGCGAGACGAAGCGCGTGCACGGGCCAGGCCCGGCCCGCCCCCGATCCACGCGATCACCCGGACGCTGAGCGAGCGCCGGCGAGACGAAGCGCGGGCGACGAGACCGGCCCGGAAGCCGGTCACGGAACGGGGCGCGCTCTAAGGTGGAGCGCGTGCGACTGCGGTTCTTCGGCGGCCTCTCGATCGCCGACGGCGACCGGGCCCTCGACGTGCGCGGGCGCGGGCAGGAGGCGCTGCTGTTCCGGCTCGCCCTCGACGCCGGCACGGCCGTCGCGTACCGCGCGCTGGCCGAGGACGTGTGGCCCGACGACCCGCCAGAGGATCCGCGGGCGTCGCTGCAGTCGCTCGCGTCGCGGCTGCGCCGCGCGCTGCCCGACGGCGCACTCGAGGCGGTGCCCGGGGGCTACCGGCTCGCCGTCGACCGCGACGACGTCGACCTCGCCCGCTTCACCGACCTCGTCGAGCGCGCACGCCGCGCCGAAGACGCGGGCGCCGCGGCCGCCGATGCGCGTGCCGCGCTCGACCTGTGGATCGGCGACCCGTGGACGCCGGGCGACGGCTTCGACTGGGTCGTGCGGGACCTGCTGGAGGATCGCGCGCACGCCGAGCGACTGGCATCCACCGTCCCCCCGCCGTCGGGCGACGGCCCGGCGCCCGGCGTGGCCGCCGTCCCCGCCGCGCTCACGCCGCTCATCGGCCGACAGCGCGAACTGGCGCTGATCGACGGACAGCTGCAGGGCGAGCGCCTCGTCACGCTCATCGGTCCGGGCGGCGCCGGTAAGACCACGCTGGCGTTCGAGACCGCGCGCCGGCGCCCCGCATCGATCGTCGTCGAGCTCGCACCGGCGGCACCGGGCGAGGTGTGGGCGGCCGTCGCCGGCGCCGTGGGACGCAGCATCCGCGTCGGCGAGCTGATGACGGCCACCGCACGCGAGCGTGTCCTCGAGGCGCTGACCGGCCGCACCGCGCTCATCGTGCTCGACAACTGCGAGCACGTGTCGGCGGAGGCCGCCGTCGTCGCCCTCGAGCTGCTGCGCGGAGCCCCCGGCACGCGCATCCTCGCGACCAGCCGCGAACCGCTCGGGCTGGCCGGCGAGGGGTTCGTCGACCTCGGCCCGCTCCCCTCCGACGACGCCCGCGAGCTGTTCGCGCGCCGCGTGCGCGCGGCGCGCGGCACCCCGCCCGCGCCCGAGGACGAAGAGGCGGTCGCACGCATCGTGACGCGGCTCGACGGCCTGCCCCTCGCGCTCGAGCTCGCCGCGGCGAAGGCGCGCACGCTGACGATCGGCGAGATCGACTCCGGGCTCGACGACCGCTTCGCGCTGCTGGCGACCGGCCCGCGTGCGATCGAGGCACGCCATCAGACGCTCCGCGCGCTCATCGACTGGAGCTGGGAGACGCTGACGGATGCCGAGCGCACCGCGCTGCTGTCGGCCGCGGTGTTCCCCGACGGCGTCGGGGCCGCCGACGTGCCAGTCGTCGCGGCGGCCTTCGGCGTCGATCCTGGAGCGTTCGAGGCGCTCGTCGACAAGTCGCTGCTGCACCGCGCGGACCGCCGCCTGCGCATGCTCGAGACGGTGCGCGAGTACGGCATCGACCGCCTGCGTGTCGAAGGTCGCGAGGCGGCGTTCCGCGGCATCCAAGCGCGTGCCATGGCGCAGCTCGCCGCCCGGGAGGACGCCCGGTTGCGCGGCCCGGCCGTGCGCGACGGACTGGCCTGGTTCGACGCCGACGACGAGAACCTCAGCGCCGCGCTGCGCACGTGCGCCGAACAGCCGGACCTGGAGGACGTCGGCCTGCGGCTCGTCCGCGCGAGCCTGTGGACGTGGCTGATGCGTGAGCGGTTCGAGGAGCTCGCGGGCGGCATCACACGGTTCTTCGATGTCGCCGGCGCGCTCGACTCCGAGCCCGCCGTCGTGGTTCGCGGCGTCGGGCTGCTCGCCCGCGCCTTCGACATCAGCCGGCGCGAGACCGACCGCCTCGCACCGGCCGCGGCGGGCGAGGCGCGGCAGGGCGACCGGATCTCGGACACCGGCACCTCCCGCGCCGCCCTGGACCTCCTCGAGCGCGAGTCGCCCGCCGTCATCGAGGCCGCGGCGGTGCACCGCAGCGAGCTGTCGGCGGTCATCGGCCCGCTGCTGCGTGGCGTCGCCGCGACCGCGCGCGACACCCCGCCCGGCCGACCCTGGCCCCGCACCACGGTGATCGACGACACCGGGCTCACCGACGCGCCCGAGTGGTCGTGGGCGTTCGTCAGCATGATGCGCTCGGCGATCGCGCAGAACAGCGGTGACACGGTCACGCTCGGCGTCGAGAGCGAGCGGGCGCTCGAGACCTTCCTGCGGCTCGGCGACGTGTGGGGCACCGCGTTCGCGAGCCAGATGCGCTCGGAGTGGCTGCAGCTGGCCGGACGCCTCGAGGAGGCGCTGGAGGTGGCCGACACCTCGACGGAGGCGCTGACCGGGCTCACCTCGACTGCGGACCTCGTGCAGCAGCGGGCGCAGAGCATCGGCTTGCTCCTGCGGCTCGGCCGCGTCGACGAGGCTCGCACCCGCCTCGAGCAGATCGCCCGGCTCGCGCGCGACAAGGAGTCGCCGCAGGGCATCGCGCAGGCGGACATGAGCGCGGCGACCATCGAGATCGCCGTCGGCGACGGTGCGGCCGCCCTGCGTCACCTCGACGAGGTCGACTCCGACGCGGTGCCGTCCTTCCCCGACCAGCTCGTGGCGTGGGCGCGGTCCAAGCGGGCGCAGGCTCTCGTGCTGCTGGGGCGGAACGACGAAGCCGCGGACGCGCTCCGGTCGGCGCTGCCGGCAGCCGTCGACAGCGCCGACCACCCCATCGTGTCGGATGTGGCCATCTCGCTCGCAGGCTGGCTGGCGGCCGAGGGACGCGAAGCCGACGCAGCGCGCGCCCTCGCCGCGGCCGCACGCATCCGCGGCGGCGTCGACGCGCAGGAGCCCTTCCTGCGGGTGCTGCGGGAGCGCCTCGGCACGAGCGCGCTCGACTTCGCCGCCGCGGCCGCCGCTGACGCGACCGACGCGGCCGCCGGCACAGTGGGCGCGGACGATCCCGCGGCCCGCGCCGAGGCCGACGTCGCCGAGCTGACCGCGCTGCTCGGCTGACCCCCGCACACGCCGGAGGGCCGAGGCGGATCGGAATCCGCCCCGGCCCTCCGGAGGTGCCGCGGGTCGCGGCGGGGCGTCACGCCTTGCGCATGTAGGCGCGCACCGTGAGGGGCGCGAACACCGCGACGATGATCGCGGCGCCGAGCAGCGCGACGAAGACGTCACCGGTCACCACGCCGTCGTTGACGAGCGAGCGCACGGCGGTCACCAGGTGCGAGACCGGGTTGACGTTCACGAACCACTGCAGCCAGTCGGGCATGGTGTCGGCGGGCACGAAGGCGTTCGACAGGAACGTGAGCGGGAACAGGATGAGCATCGAGATGCCCTGCACGCTCGACGCGGTGCGCGCGATGACGCCGAAGAACGCGAAGATCCAGCTCATCGCCCACGAGCACGCGATCACGAGCAGGCCGGCCACGACCACGCCGCCGAGCCCGCCGCCCGGGCGGAAGCCCATGATGAAGCCCATCACGAAGGTGATCGTCGTGGCGATCGTGTAGCGCAGGGTGTCGGCCAGCAGTGCTCCCGACAGCGGCGCGATGCGCGCGATCGGCAGCGACCGGAACCGGTCGAACACCCCTTTGTCCATGTCTTCGCGCAGCTGCACGCCGGTCACGACCGAGGTCGTGATGACCGTCTGCACGAGGATGCCGGGGATGATGATCGGCAGGTAGCTCGCGACGTCGCCGGCGATCGCTCCGCCGAAGATGTACGTGAACATCAGCGTGAAGATGATCGGCTGCACCGTCACGTCGATGAGCTGCTCCGGTGTGCGACGGATCTTCAGGATGCCGCGCCAGGCCATGGTGAGCGTGTTCTGCACCGTGAGCGCGAGGCTCGTGCGGTTCGAGAGCCGCCGGTCCGAGACCGGCACGATGGGGGTCGCGATGGCGGTCATGCGCGGACTCCTTGCAGGTCGTCGGCCGTCGCGTGGGCGGCCTCGTCGTCGTCCGGCACGCCTTTGCCGGTCAGGGTGAGGAACACCTCGTCGAGCGTCGGCTGCTGGACGCTCAGCTCTTCGAGGTGCAGGTCGGCCTCGCGGAACGCGACGAGCAGGTCGGCGACGCGGTCGGGGTCGCTCATCGGCACGGTGAGGCGCGCGGCCTCGGGCGACACGATCGCGGCGGCGCCCAGGACGCGGGCGATCTCGCGCTGCGCCTCGGCGATGTCGGAGCCCGCGCGCAGGCGCAGCAGCAGCGACGCCTGGCCGACGGAGGCCTTGAGCTCGAGCGCCGTGCCCTCGGCGACCACGGTGCCGCGGTCGATGACGGCGATGCGGTCGGCGAGCTGGTCGGCCTCGTCGAGGTACTGCGTGGTCAGCACCACCGTCGACCCGGTGGCGACGAGCCGGCGGATCGTGTCCCACATCTGCCCGCGGGTGCGGGGGTCGAGGCCCGTCGTCGGCTCGTCGAGGAAGATGAGCGGCGGCTGGGCGATGAGGGATGCCGCGAGGTCGAGGCGGCGGCGCATGCCACCGGAGAACTTCGCGAGCGGCCGGGTCGCGGCCTCGGTGAGCGAGAACTCCTCGAGCAGCTCGGCGGCCTTGCGCTTCGCGTCGATGCGCGAGAGCCCGAGCAGGCGGGCGAAGATGACGAGGTTCTCGGTAGCGGACAGCGTCTCGTCGACGGACGCGAACTGCCCGGTGAGGCCGATCAGCTGGCGCACGATCTGCGGGTCGCGTGCGACGTCGTAGCCGAAGATCTCGGCACGTCCGGCGTCGGGTCGCAGCAGTGTCGACAGCATGCTGATGGTGGTGGTCTTGCCCGCGCCGTTGGGCCCGAGCACGCCGTAGACGGTGCCGGCCTCGACGGTCAGATCGACGCCGTCGACCGCGCGGTTGCTGCCGAAGGTCTTGACGAGCCCCTCGGCGCGGACCGCGGGGATGCGGGATGCGGAACTGGTGATGGTCATGTCGTCCAGAGTGCTCCGGAGCCGCTGTCGTCCCGCTGTCGCGGCGTCCGTGCCGCTGTCGTCCCACTGTCACGCCGCTGTCAGGCCGTGGCCGCCGCTGCCGGATGGGATTCGCGCGTCCGCGTCATGAAACCGGACAGCGTGCGTCCTGCACGGTGTAAGCGCATGTCGGCGGACCCGAAACCCACGACGTGCACCGATTCGAGGGCGCCCCTACCCGAGGGCGCCGCTGGGGGCAGTTCCATGCACGTTGCTTTCGCGCGCCCGCGCGCTTTCACCCCTACCGAGCGGGCCGGTGCCGGCCGCGGTCGGCGCCTGCTCACGGCGGCACTGGCCACCGTGCTGCTGGTGGCTCCGGCATCCATCGTCGCGGGGGTCGCGATGGACGCCGCACCCGCCGCCGCGGCCGAGGTGACGATCCCGCTCGAGGAGGACGTGCAGACCCGCATGACCTCGCACACCGGCTGGGACGGCTCGACGGCCGCGAACCCGAGCACCGGCGACTGCGTGCGCTACGGCTCCGCGGCCGACGGTGTCACGACCGGCCCGATCGCCAACCCGGGCGGCTCGGCCGGCACCGACGCGGCCGCCTGGTCGGACGGCGCGACCGGGTGGGTCTCGTACGACGACACCGCGTACTCCGCCCACGGGCGCGGCGGCTCGGATTGCAGCACTCAACTCGACCTGTCGTCGCAGAGCGCCGTGGGCTTCTCGCCCGCATCGATCGCCTCGGTCCAGACGGGCATCGCCTTCAACCTCGGCCGCATGGTGCACCGCAACAACCCCGTGTACACGACGAACCAGTGGTTCCGCGGCGACATGGACGTGCGCCTGCTCGGCCTCGACCTGTCGTACGCGTGGCAGCTGCACGAGACGCCGAATCAGGCGAATCCGCCGGAGAACCCTGCGAACAACGACGTGCTCGAGTTCGTCAGCACCGTCAGCGAGCACTCGTTCGAGGGTCCCGACGGCAACCGCTACACGCTCGTCGTGAGCGGCTTCGCGTCGCCCCGGGGCGATGGCACGTGCGCCGCGACGCTCGCCGATCCGGGCGAGGCCATCAACCGCTTCGAGACCGTCGAGCGCACGTCGACCTATGGATGCCTCTACGGCGAGATCCAGCAGGTCCGGAGCCTCACCGTGGTCAAGGCCGCGGCCGCGGCCCACTCGGCGCCGGACGCGATCCCGTCGTTCGGCTTCACGACCGACACCGCGACGCCGGGCTCGGCGTGGACCGACGACTTCGCGCTCGCCCCGACCGGCGTCGGCGCCGAGGGCGCGGCATCCGTCACGCGTGACGTCGTGGTGGGCGAGACCCTGACGATCGCCGAGGACCCGACCGCCGGGCCGTGGTCGTTCACGAGCCTCGTGTGCGTCGACGGCACCGGCGCCGTGCTGCCTCTCACGTCGGGCGGGCAGATCCGGATCGCCGGCGACCTGGCGGCGTCGGATGCCGCAGCCGCCCCGATCACCTGCACGTACACGAACACGTACGACCCCCGGGGCGACCTCGTGATCGCCAAGACCGTGACGCCGCGCGACGGCACCCCCGCCGCCGGGTTCACGGGCGGTGACACGCGCTCGTTCGACATCGCCTACGCGTGCACGCTCGACGGCACGACGGTCGCCCACGGCACCGCGCCGGTCACGACGAGCACGCCGGCGACCGTGACGGGCCTGCCCGCCGGCGCCGAGTGCGCGGTCACCGGTGAGGACGTCTCGGCTGCGACGGGCGACTTCGCCGACGACACCTTCGCGTGGGACGGCTACACGGTGTCGGCCGCGGCCGTCGTCGTGACGACGGACGCCGCTGCGACGCTGACCGTCGACAACCGCTTCGTGCGCGACGAGCCCGCGCCGACGCCCACGCCGACCCCGACGCCGCCCACCGAGACCACGCCTCCGGTGACCCCGCCCGTGACTCCGCCGGGTGACTCGACACCGCCGGCACCGCCGACGGCCGACGGCCCGACCGGCGGACTCGCCCTGACCGGAGCCGGACCGGTGCTGCCGTTCGCGCTCACCGGCGCGGGCCTCATGGCCGCGGGCGCGCTGGTCGCGCTGCTGCTGCGCCGACGCAAGGCGCAGGACTGAGACCGCGGGCGCGGTCGGGGGTCGTTCCCCAATTCCAGCCGGCCGCGCCCGCTTCCTGCGAAGGACAGTGGATGCCGCGACCCATCGGGTCGCGGCATCCACTGTTTCCGCCTGCTGACCTGGGATGTCGAGTTGTCCACAGTCGTCCGACGGGCGGGCCCGGGCACCCACTAGGGTGGGGGGACCCGCCCCTGTCCCCCCGACACGGAGACACCATGCTGCCTTTCCTCATCGTCGGAGGCGTCGGCCTCGCCGTGCTGCTGATCTCGCTCCTGATCGGCGACATCTTCGACCACTTCGACATCGGCGACGGCGCCATCTCCGGCACCGCGCTCGGCATCGCCGCCGTCGTGTTCGGCGCGTCCGGCGTCATCACCTACACCGCCGGCCTCGACACCGTGTGGGCGTATGTGCTCGCCGCGGTGCTCGCGGTGGTCGCCTACCTGGTCGCGGTGCTGTTCGTGAAGCGGCTCACCAAGAGCTCGGACGGCGTCCCGGCGTCCGCCCTCGGGCTCTCGGGCGTCTCGCGCTCCGACATCACCCCCGCCGGCGGCGAGGTGAGCCTCGACGGCCCGTCCGAGGTCGAGCGCCGCCTCGCCTACTCCGACGCACCCATCGCCGAGGGCGTCCGCGTCCGCGTGATCGAGCACGCGGGCACCCGCGTCAAGGTCGTCGCCGAGTAGCGGCATCCCCTCGCCCCCTCCCCGCCACACGCCTGCCAGACACGAAGGAACCCATGCTCGACTCGACCCTCATCCAGGTCATCGCGATCGTCGCCCTGATCGTCGCGGTGCTCGGCCTCATCACCTTCATCGCCCGCCGCATCCGCCGCGTGCCCCCGAACGAGGCTCTCGTCATCGTCGGCCGCGGCGCCGGCAAGCCCGCCCCCGGCGAGTCCGGCTCCGGCCAGCGCGTCGTCATCGGCGGGCGCACGTTCGTGTGGCCGATCCTGCAGCAGGGCTTCTCGATCTCGCTCGAGCAGCGCCAGATCGGCATCACCGTGGAGGGCGTCGACAAGAACCGCATCAAGATCGCGATCAAGGCGTCGATCAACTTCAAGGTGTCGGGCACCGAGGACGGCGTGCGCCGTGCCGCCCAGCGCTTCCTCTCGCAGCAGGGCGCGCTCACCGACATCATCAAGGAATCGCTCGAGGGGTCGCTCCGCTCCATCGTCGGCGACATGACGATCGAGCAGATCATCTCCGACCGCAAGAGCCTGTCGGACCGCGTGGTCGCCGAGACGAAGACCGACCTCGTCGAGCAGGGCCTCCAGGTCGACCTGCTCAACATCAGCGACATCTCCACGCCCGGCAGCGACTACCTCGCCAACCTCGGTCGCGCCGAGGCCGCGCGCGCCCGTCAGGTCGCCGAGATCAGCGAGGCCGAGGCATCCCGCGCCAGCGAGTTCGCGCGCATCGAGGCAGCCGAGCAGATCGCCGAGCGCCAGAAGGCCCTCGCCCTCAAGCAGGCGGGCATCAAGGCCGAGACCGATCGCGCCAATGCCGAGGCACAGGCTTCGGGCCAGCTCGCGACCGCCGAGCAGGACAAGCTCGTGGCGGTGCAGGAGCGCGAGGCGCTCACCGAGCAGGCGCTCGTGACGCAGGAGCGTCTCGACATCGAGGTCCGCAAGCCGGCCGAGGCGCAGGCCTACGCCGAGGTACAGCGGGCGACCGCGCTGCGCGACGCCGCCAACGCGGCGACGGAGGCGGACGCGTTCAAGCGCACGCGCATCGCCGAGGCCAACAAGGTCGCCGCCGTGCAGGACGCCGAGGCGTCGGCCACGGCCGTGCGCGTCGCCGGTGAGGCCGAGCGCGACAAGCAGGTGGCGCTGGCCGCCGGTATCAAGGCCGAGGGCGAGGCACGCGCCTCCGCGATCCAGGCCGAGGGTCTGGCCGAGGCCGCCGCGACCGACGCCAAGGCGCTCGCGCTGCAGAAGTACGGCGAGGCCGCCCTGGCGCAGGAGATCATCTCGCGCCTGCCCGAGATCGTGCGAGCGGCCGCCGAGCCGATCGCCTCGATCGACAAGCTCACGGTCGTCTCGACCGACGGCGCGTCCGAGATGACCAAGACCGTCGGCAAGGTGCTGAGCGAGGGCACCGAGGTCGTCAAGGGCCTCACCGGCCTCGACCTCAACTCGATCCTGCAGGCGTACGCCATCAAGTCCGCCGGGCCGGAGGCCGCTGCAGCGCTCAACGCCGCGAGCGCGGGCGCGAAGGCCGCCGCCAAGGACGCCGCCGCAGCGGTCGGCAGAATCGGCTGACACGCGGCTTCGACGGAGCGCTCGGCCCCCGGGGCCGGGCGCCCCGTCGTTCCTCGACCGCGCGTCCGACCCGGGCTCCTACCGCAGCACCCGGCCGCTGACCGCGAGCGTCAGCCGCCGCGGCATGACCCGCGCCGCCCACGCGCTGAACGCGTTCGCCCGCCCCGACACCACGCTCGGCGGCACGTCGTCACGGTCGAGCCGGCGCAGCGTGAGCTCGACGACCTGCGCCGGGAGCTGGAAGCGCCCGACCGCCGCGTCGGCACCGGTGATGTCGAAGAACTCGGTGCGCGTCGCCCCGGGGCTCACCGCGATGACGCCGAGCCCGCTGCCCTTCGTCTCGTATGCGAGCGCTTCGGTGAAGCTCAGCACGAACGCCTTGGTCGCGCCGTAGACGGCCATGTTCGGGCACGGCTGGTATGCACCGGTGCTCGCGATGCCCACGAGCACACCGCGCCCGTCGGCGGCCATCTCCGGCAGGAGCTCCCGCGTGATCGCGACCAGCGCGGCGACGTTGACCTGCACCATCTCGCCGATCCTCGCGGGGTCGGCCTCGGCGAAGGCGCCCTTCATGCCGAAGCCGGCGTTGTTGACCAGGCTCTGCACGCGGGTTCCCCGCGCATCGAGCTCTCGTCGCAGCACGGCGGCGGCATCCGCACGCGTCAGGTCGAGGGCGATGGGCGTCGCACGCACGCCGTGCTCGCGGGCCAGTCTCTCCGCGAGGTCGCGCAGGCGGTCCTCACGGCGGGCGACGAGGACGACGTCGGCTCCGCGCCGGGCGAGCTGCGTCGCGTACTCGACGCCGAGTCCGGCGCTCGCGCCGGTGATGAGTGCGGTGGTGCCGCGATAGTCCCTGGCCATGAGGTCAGGGTAGGCACCCGTCGCCGCGACGGGAACTCCCCCCGAGAACAGTGGATGCCGCGACCCGGGGGTCGCGGCATCCACTCGTTCAGGCGTCGGGCGCCGACGGGGTCACGCGCCGCGCAGGCGCTCCGCCAGGTAGGCGTGCAGGCCCTCGAGCGGCACGCGCTCCTGGCCCATCGTGTCGCGGTCACGGACGGTGACGGCACGGTCGTCGAGCGAGTCGAAGTCGACCGTGATGCAGAACGGCGTGCCGATCTCGTCCTGGCGGCGATAGCGACGGCCGATCGCACCGGCGTCGTCGAAGTCGATGTTCCAGTCGCCGCGGAGGCTCTCGGCCACCTCGCGGGCGATCGGCGACAGCTGCTCGTTGCGGCTGAGCGGCAGGACGGCCGCCTTGACCGGTGCGAGGCGCGGATCGAGCTTGAGCACCGTACGGGTGTCGGTGCCGCCCTTCGCGTTCGGCGCCTCCTCCTCGTGGTACGCGTCGACGAGGAACGCCATCATGGCGCGCGTGAGACCGAACGACGGCTCGATGACATACGGGGTGTACTTCTCGCCCGACGCCTGGTCGAAGTAGGTGAGGCTCTGGCCGGACGCCTCGGTGTGGCTGCTCAGGTCGTAGTCGGTGCGGTTGGCGACGCCCATCAGTTCGCCCCACTCCTTGCCCGCGAACCCGAAGCGGTACTCGACGTCGATCGTGCCGTCCGAGTAGTGCGCGCGATCCTCTTCGGGCACGTCGAACCGACGCATGTTGTCGGGGTCGATGCCGAGGCCCACGAACCAGTCCCAGCACTCGTCCACCCAGTGCTCGAACCACTCCTGCGCGTCGGCCGGAGGAACGAAGTACTCGATCTCCATCTGCTCGAACTCGCGCGTGCGGAAGATGAAGTTTCCGGGCGTGATCTCGTTGCGGAACGCCTTGCCGACCTGGCCGATGCCGAACGGCGGCTTCTTGCGGCTGGCGGTGAGCACGTTCGAGAAGTTCACGAAGATGCCCTGCGCGGTCTCGGGGCGCAGGTAGTACAGGCCCGACTCGTCGTCGACGACGCCGAGATAGGTCTTCACGAGGCCCGAGAACGCCTTGGGCTCGGTGTACTGCCCCTTGGTGCCGCAGTTCGGGCACGGCACGTCGGCCAGACCGTTCTCGGCCTTGCGGCCCTTGCGCGCCTCGAAGTCCTCGATGAGGTTGTCGGCGCGGAAGCGCTTGTGGCACTGCAGGCACTCCACCAGCGGGTCGGTGAAGGTCGCGACGTGCCCGGAGGCCTCCCACACGCGCTTGGGCAGGATGATCGACGAGTCGAGGCCGACCATGTCGCCGCGGCCGCGCACGAACGTCTGCCACCACTGGCGACGGATGTTCTCCTTGAGCTCCGTGCCGAGGGGCCCGTAGTCCCACGCCGACCGGGATCCGCCGTAGATCTCACCCGCTTGGAACACGAACCCGCGGTGACGGGCGAGGGCGATGACTTTGTCGAGGCGAGACTGCTCGGCCACGGTGGCTCCAATGGTCGGGAAGGGGGATGCACGAGTGTGCGGACGCCGGGGAATCCGGCATCCGTCGATTCTAGTCGCCCCCACCCGGCACCCCGACGGCCGGGTGCGGATCGCACACCCCGTTCAGCTCGCGGGCCGACCGGCCTAGCCTGAAGCAGCGAGGGGAGGCCGCGTGGGCGGGATCGGAGGCATGCGCACGGCGTGGCGGCGGGCAGCGGCGCTCGCGACGGCCGCGGTCTGTGTCGCCTGCCTTGCCGGCTGCACGGGCGGTGCCGCGCAGGACGACGCCCTGTACACGTCGGCACGGCAGCAGAACCTGCTGTTCCGGCAGACCGTCGCCACCGTCCTGACGCACCTGTACGACGGCGACTGGCAGGTGCAGGAGTACGGCGACGCCCCCGTCTCCTGCGGCGACGGCTACGGCTTCGAGCTGGGTCGCACCACGCCCGAGGGGTGGACGCTCGACGGTGACGCGCAGGTCGACGCGCCGACCCTCGGGCATCGCGTCGCACGCTGGCTCACCGATCGGGGCTGGACGGCTCGGGATGCCGCCGCCGACGCGGAGGGCACCGTCGAGGTGCACGCATCGGTCGAGGGCTTCGGGATCGCGACCCTCACGATCGAGATCCGCGATGGTGAGGCATCCGCCGACGCGATCGGCGTGCGCGCGACGACCACGTGCTTCGCGGGCGACGCCGACGAGCTGATGGCCGTCCTGTACCCGGGCTGGCCGGACGATCCGGTCGCGCACGATCCGCTCCCGGCGTCCGAGCCGCCGGGCGCGGTGCCCGTCTTCGGCTTCACCGAGGACGGGCACCCGCGCTGAGGCTCGACCTCAGCTGAGGAACTTGATGGTCAGCGGGTAGGTGTACCACTCGCCGCGGTTCGCCTTCACGGCCGCGATGATGCTGAACACGATGTTGAGCACGTACGCCGCGATCAGGATGAAGATGCCGATGACCACGATGCTGAGGATGCTGCCGACGATGTAGGCGATGAGCAGCGTGAGCTGGAAGTTCAGCGCCGTGGCGGTGTGGGCGCGCACGAAGGGTCCGCGGTCCTTGAGGACGAGGTAGCCGATCAGCGCGGGCAGCGGCCCGAAGAACAGGCCGCCCACGTGGACGAGCGTCGCCCACAGCTTCTCATCGGCGGGACTCATCGGCTGCGGCTGCGGCGCGGCGTACGGGTACTGGGGAGGAGGGGGTGTGGTCACCGCCCCAGACTAGGGGCAGTGCCGCTCCTCACGCCTCGCGCAGCGCGTGACGGTCGACGCCGGCGATCGAGGTGAGACCGGCGAGTCCCAGCGTGATGTCGAGCTCGGCGAGGACGTTGCGCACCACCTCGGCGACGCCGGCTTCGCCGGCAACGCCGAGTCCGTAGGCGTAGGGGCGGCCCAGTGCCACCGCGGTCGCTCCGAGGGCGAGCGCGATGAACACGTCGGAGCCCTGCCGCACGCCCGAGTCGAAGACGATCGGCACGCGCCCGGCGACCCGTTCCGCGATGGTCGGCAGCACCTCGAGCGTCGGCACGGACTGGTCGATCTGGCGCCCGCCGTGGTTCGAGATCCAGATGCCGTCGACACCGGCGTCGAGCGCGCGGATCGCGTCGTCCGGGTGCACGATGCCCTTGAGGATGATCGGCAGCGACGTCCACTGCCGGGCCTTGGCGAGGTCTTCCCAGGTGAGGGCGGGCGTCGAGAACACGTCGAGGAACGTCTCGACGGCCGCCCGCGGCAGCGGCGAGCGCAGGTTCTCGCGCACGCTCGACGATCCGGTCACGGCGGCGCCCTTCCGCGCGATGCGCAGCCCGGCCGCGACGGCCCGCGGCGTCACCCGGACGGGAGGTGCCGACTCCGCAGCATCGACCGCTGAGCCTGTCGACGCGCGCACCCGTTCGCGCACGAGCTGCTGGAAGACGGGGTCGCTCGAATACTGGGCGATGCCCATCGCGCGCGTGAACGGCAGGTAGGCGAGGTCGAGGTCACGCGTGCGCCAGCCCAGCAGGTGCGTGTCGAGGGTCACCACGACGGCCTCGCAGCCGGAAGCCTCGGCACGGCGCAGCAGCGACGCGTTGAGCTCGTCGGACGCCGACCAGTAGAGCTGGAACAGGCGGGAGCCGGCGGGTGCGGCATCCCTCACGTCCTCCATCGCGAACGACGCCTGGTTCGAGAGCGTGTACGGGACTCCGAGGGATGCCGCGGCCCGCGCCACCGCCAGGTCGGCCTCGTCGTGCGCCATCTCCATGACGCCGAGCGGGGCGAGCACCAGCGGCGTCGGACGCCGCGAGCCGAGGAACTCGATCGACAGGTCGCGGCTCGACACGTCGCGCAGCGGGCGCGGCCACACCTGCCAGCGGCCGAAGGCGGCCCGGTTCGCGGCGACGGTGCGCTCGGCGCCCGCTCCCCCGGCGATGTAGGCGAACGCCTCGGCACTGAGTGCTTTGCGCGCCGCCGTCTCGAGCGCGTCGACGTCGACCGGCACGCGCGGGCGGGTGCCGCTGATGCCGGCGCGGTAGATGTCGGACTGCGTGCGGCGGGAGATGCCGCGCGAGGCCGCGGCCGGGTCGTCGGGAGCGTCGATGCTCTGAGCCATGCCGCCCAGCCTAGAGAGGGCGCGAGGGGCCCGTCGCCGGCGCGGTCCGTATGCGGCCCGGCGACGGGGGTGTGGGAAAGCGTTCGCCGGCGACGATAGACCAGAACTGGGACCGCGCACAAGCGCGCGGCGCTCGCGTGCAAAAACGTTTCAAGAAATGCTTGCCAGGCACGTCCACCCGTGCCAGACTGCCGGACGGACGCAACGGGAATACGCTTTCCGCGGTGTTCGCAACAAATCAAGACCGGACAGGGCCCGAGTCCGTACGTGCCCGGTTCACGACGAACCCGTCACCGCGACGCCGCGGCGACGGCACCGTCATCCTTTGCCGATGCTGACAACAGGAGGAACCGTGCCCCACGTGTCCGCACGCGCCGACGGCGCGAAGCGACCCGCAGAACACGCCCCCGCACCCCGCGTCCGTCGCGGGCTGCGACTCACCGCGATCGCCGGCGCCACCGCCGTGGTCGCGGCGCTCATCACCGCGACCCCTGCCGCGGCGCTGCTCGCCCCCGCCGACGACGGAGCCTGGCGCTTCGACTTCGGCACCGCGACGAGCGCGGTCGCCCCGGGCTTCCAGCAGGTGCTGACGTCGTCGCGCTACACCGCCGAGACGGGCTGGGGCATCACGCTGCCCGACGGCGCGACGCTCTTCGACCGCGACCGCAGCACCGACGGCTCCCCCGCCGGCGCCATGGAGGACGACTTCGTCGCCGGCACGAACTGGGGCTTCCAGCTCGACGGCGTGCCCGCGGGCTCGTACGCGGTCACCGTCACCATCGGCGACGGGCTGAGCACGGCATCCGGGACCAACGCCACGGTGACCCTCGAAGGCGTCGCACAGACCCGGCTGACCTCGGGCAAGGGCGTCAACGCGACCGCGACGTACACCGCCGTCGTGACCGACGGCCAGCTGACGATCGGCTTCGCCGGCTCGGGCCTCGGCGCGTACGTGAACGGCCTGGTCATCGCCCCCGCGCTGCCCGCCACGCCCGCCGGGCTCGCCACCACCCGCGTGGCCTGGAACGGCGTCGACCTCGCCTGGTCGGCTGTCGACGGTGCCGCGAAGTACCGCGTGCTGCGCGCCGACGTCACCGGAGGCACCACCGGCGCGTTCGCGGCGATCGCCGACGTGACGGATGCCGCGTACACCGACTCCTCCACCGCCGAGGGCGGCTCGTACGCCTACGCCGTCGCCGCGGTCGACGCGTACGACCGCGTGTCTCCGCAGTCGGCCGAGGTGCGCTCGGGCACGATCCCGGCGCTCGTCGCACCCGGCGCCCCGACGGACCTCGCGGTCGCGCAGGTGACCCGCGACGCCGTCGTGCTGTCATGGTCGGCCGTCGCGAACGGCGACCAGTACGTCGTCGAGCGCGCCGGAGCCGACGGCGTCTTCTCGACGGTCGCGACCGTCACTGCACCCGGATACACGGATGCCGTCGACACGGCGCAGCAGTGGACCTACCGCGTGATCGCCGGCAACCAGGCCGGTTCGTCGGCCGCGTCCGCCCCCGTCACCTCGGCGATCTACACAGCACCCGCGCCGCTGCCCGCGGGTGACGTCGTGACCTTCGACTTCGGTCCCGGGCAGGTGGCCGACGGCGCCCTGTCGGTGACGAGCTCGACGGCCTACAGCGCGGAGTGGGGCTACGGCTTCTCGACCGCGCCCACCGCGGCGACACCCGACATCGACCGCGGCGGCGCCGACGCGCTGCGCGGCGACTTCGTGGCGGCGGCGGGATCGACCTTCGAGGTCGCGCTCGGTGCGGGCGACTACTCGGTGCGGCTCGTCTCGGGCGACGCCCAAGCGGCGACGACCACGACGATCACCGCCGAGAGCATCGCCAAGGTGCTCGAGAATCCGCAGGCCGCGGGCTCGTACCTCGACATGACGTTCACGATCGCGCTCGTCGACGGCACCCTGACGCTGGCCTTCGGCGGCGACGTGCCGGTGGTCAACGCGCTGACGATCACGCGCCTGCCGGCGCGCGTGGCGGGCGCCATCCCCACCGCGTACATCGCAGGCGACTCGACGGTGCAGACCTACGACCCCGTCGCCTACGCGCCGCAGGCCGGCTGGGGCCAGATGATCGATCGCTTCTTCGCGTCGGACGTCGCGTTCTCGAACCAGGCGATCGGCGGCCGCTCGTCGAAGAACTTCATCAGCCAGGGCCGCCTCGACGACATCCTGCGCGCCGTGCGCCCGGGCGACTACCTGATGGTGCAGTTCGGGCACAACGACGCCACGCAGGGCGTCGACGACCGCTACGCGAGCCCCGCGGACTACAAGGAGTACCTGCGCGTCTACGTCGAGGGGGCCCGCCAGCGCGGCGCCACCCCGATCCTCGTGACGCCGGTCTCGCGCCGCTCGTTCAACGCCGACACGGGCCTGTTCAACGTCAGCTTCCCCGAATACGTCGACAAGATGAAGGAGCTCGCGACCGAGGAGGACGTGCTGCTGGTCGACCTGTCGGCCTCCAGCCGCGCGTACCTCGACCAGATCGGTCCCGACGCGGCGAAGGCCGTGTTCCTCTACGCCGATCCGGGCGTCTTCCCGCAGCGACCCGCCGGCATCGCCGACGACACGCACTTCCAGGAGTACGGCGCGATCCAAATGGCTCGCCTCGTCGCCCAGGACGTCAAGGCGCTCGACGACCCGCTCGCCGCGAAGGTGACCGATGTCGAGCCGCCGGCCGACGTGCCGGTCGCACCGCAGAACGTCGTCGCCGGCGCCATCAGCAACGGCGGCGCCACGCTCCAGTGGGATGCGTCGCCCACCGCCGACATCTACAAGATCTACCGGCAGGCCGTCGCCGACCCCGAGCCCACGTGGGCGCTCGTCGGCATGGTGACCCAGACCAGCTCGATCGTTCAGGGACTGGCCGAGGGCACCGGGTACCGGTACCAGGTCGTGGCGGTGAACGGTCGCGGCGAGTCTGCGCCCAGTGCCGTCGTGACGTTCACGACCAAGCAGGCGCTGTACAAGTACGACTTCCAGCTGAAGGGCAATCCGCTCATGGCGGGGTACACCGAGGTGAACCCCGACACCGCGTACACCGCAGAGCGCGGCTACGGCTTCACCAACACCCTGCCCGCGTCGGCCGGACGTGATCGCGGAGCCGCCGACGGTTCGAACGACCTGCTGCGGGACTTCGTGCTGCCCGGCGACACGTCGACGTTCGCCCTGGACGTGCCCGACGGCACGTACTCGGTGAAGACGTACTCGGGCGACTGGATCGGGTCGACCAAGACGAGCTTCCGCGTCGAGGGCAAGGAAGCGGGCAGCGGCAACGCCGGCAAGGGCGCTGTCAACGAGACCCTGCGCGGCCCGTACCTCGTCACCGACGGCCAGCTGAACATCGAGGCGTACGGCGCCGCGGCCGGCACGCGTCTGAACGGTCTGGAGATCACTCCGATCCTCCTCGGACCGGTGGGCCTGCAGGTCACCGACGTCAACGCCGACCCGGCGGCGCCCAGTGTGTCGCTGGCGTGGAACGGCGAGAGCGGCCTGACGTGGAACGTCTACCGCCAGTCGCCGTTCGACGCGAAGCCTGTGCTCGTGGCATCCGTCGCCGAGCCCTCGTTCGTCGACACGTCGGCGCGCGTCGGACTCGATTACGCGTACCACGTGACCGCGGTCGACCAGACGAAGCTCGAGTCGGTGCCGTCCAAGACGGTCGAGGTGTCGTTCGTCGACGCTTCGGTCGCCCCGCCGGCGGCTCCTACGGGCCTCTCCATCGAGAGCATCGACAAGCGGTCGCTCGAACTCTCGTGGGCGCAGCCGTTGAACGCGCTGTACTACCTGGTGTTCCGCTCCGAGGTCGGCGGCGAGCGCGGCGACCTCGTCGGCATCGCCGACGCGAACCGCTACACCGACACGTCGGTGCTCACCACGATCCCGTACTTCTACACGGTCGTCGCGGTGAACGCGGGCGGTGCGGGTGCGGCCTCCGCCCAGCTGAAGACCGACGCGGTGACGGTGCTGCAGCGGCAGGCCGAATATCTCGACCGGGCTCCGGCGGCGGTGTCGACGGATGCCGGCACGCTGGTGTCGTGGCGCATGCTGGGCACCGACCCCGACAGCGTCGCGTTCCACGTCTACCGGGACGGCAAGCGCCTGACGAAGACCCCGATCACGGACTCGACGAACTACCTCGACGAGACCGGGACGGCGGCATCCACCTACTTCGTCACGAAGGTGCTGGACGGGGTCGAGACCACCGAGACCGACACCTTCGGCGTGCAGGACGGCGACTACCTGTCGGTGCCGCTCGACAAGCCCGCTGACGGCTACACGAAGGACGGCCAGCCCTACACGTACTCGGCGAACGACACGAGCGTCGGCGACGTGGACGGCGACGGGCAGTACGAGCTGATCGTGAAGTGGGACGCCCGCTCGCACGACAACTCGCAGGCGGGGTACAACGGCAACGTGCTGCTGGACGCCTACCGGCTCGACGGCACGCGGCTGTGGCGCATCGACCTCGGTGTCAACATCCGGGCCGGCGCGCATTACACGCAGTTCCAGGTGTACGACTACGACGGCGACGGCCGCGCGGAGGTCATGATGAAGACCGGCGACGGCACCGTCGACGGCGTCGGGCAGCCGATCGGCAACGCCAGCGCCGACTACCGCAACAGCTCGGGCTACATCCTGAGCGGTCCGGAGTACCTCACGGTGTTCGACGGCCTCACCGGTGCCGCGGTCGACACGATCGACTACGTGCCGCCGCGCGGCGACGTCGGGGCATGGGGCGACACGTACGGCAACCGGGTCGACCGGTTCCTCGCGGCGACCGCCTACCTCGACGGCGAGCACCCGAGCGCGATCTTCAGCCGCGGGTACTACACCCGCGCGGTGATGGCCGCGTACGACTTCGACGGCTCGAAGCTGCACCAGCGCTGGGTGCTCGACTCGAACGACGAGGGCAACGAGGGCTTCTACGGAATGGGCAACCACAACCTGTCGGTGGCCGACGTGGACGGCGACGCGAAGGACGAGATCGTCTACGGCTCGGCCACGGTCGACGACGACGGCTCGCTGCTCTATTCGACGGGCCTCGGCCACGGCGACGCGATCCACGTGTCGGACCTCGTGCCGTCCAACCCCGGGCTGGAGGTGTTCGCCGCGCACGAGGAGATGCACGCCTCGGGCAACCGCGGGGCCACCATGCGCGATGCGCGCACGGGCAAGATCCTGTGGTCGATCCCGGCGACGGTCGACACCGGGCGCGCCGCGTCCGGTGACATCGACCCGCGCCACGAGGGCGCCGAGGGCTGGGCCGTCGGCGGCGACGCCGCCTGGAACTCCCCCGTCGGGCAGCTGATGTCGTCGACGGGTGAGCTGATCTCGACCGAGATCCCCGCGGCGAACTTCCTGGCATGGTTCGACGGCGACCCGCTGCGCGAGATCGTCGACCACGACTGGAACGCCG
Organism: Microbacterium sp. NPDC058389; assembly: GCF_042722305.1. Lineage (NCBI taxonomy): Bacteria > Bacillati > Actinomycetota > Actinomycetes > Micrococcales > Microbacteriaceae > Microbacterium > Microbacterium sp. NPDC058389. Next base: position 214,459 of record NZ_JBHXJQ010000003.1, on the reverse strand, counting down.
ACACGTCCGAGGGCGTGCCGACGATCGGCAAGTGGAACTGGGAGACCGAGACGACCGACGTGATCCTCAAGGCCGACGGAGCCCGCTCCAACAACGGCACCAAGGGCACGCCCAACCTGCAGGCGGATCTGTTCGGCGACTGGCGCGAAGAGATCGCGTGGCGTTCGGCGGACTCGACCGAGCTGCGGATCTACTCCACCACCGACGAGACGTCGATCCGGCTGCGCACCCTCATGCACGACCCGGTCTACCGGCTCTCGGTGGCATGGCAGAACACCGGCTACAACCAGCCCCCGCAGACGAGCTTCTTCCTCGGCGACGGGTTCACGCAGCCGGCCGCCCCGCGGATCGCCGTCACCGGCGACCCGAACGGAGCGGTGGATGCCACGGCCCCGGTGCTCTCGGGCGTCCCGGCCGACGGCACGCTGCTGCCGAGCACCGGCACGTTCACCGTCGCCGTGGCGGCGGAGGACCCCGAGTCGGGCGTGCGCAACCTCGACATCGCGTTCGACGGCGAGCCCGTCGCACCCGGTGCCGCGATCGCGTTGAAGGACAAGGTCGGCGTGCACACGCTCACGGTCAACGCCGTGAACCACGACGGCCTGGTGGCCCAGGCGTCGGTGCAGCTGCTGGTGTTCGACGACGAAGGCGCCGCCAAGGCGCCGGGCCGCGGCATCCTGTCGTCCGACTCCGGATGGGAGAGCGGGCTCAGCGACGGCCGCTACACCGTGTCGATGAACCTGTGGTCGGGGGTCAACGGCGCCGTCTACAAGCTGTACGAGAACGACGCCCTGATCGCGACGAAGCTGCTCGACGCGAATTCGCCGAACGCGCAGCTGGCCACGGTCGACGTGACCGGCAAGCCCAACGGCACCTACGTGTACACGGGTGAGCTGATCAACGCGAAGGGCACGACCGCGACCTCCTCGGTCACGGTGAAGGTGAAGGATGCCGCACCCGGCGTCCCGGTGCTCTCGCACGACAACTACGACAAGGACGGCAACTACACCGTCACCGCCGACCTGTGGTGGGGCACCAACGCCACGTCGTACCGGCTGTACGAGAACGGGACGCTGATCGACGAGCAGACGCTCGTGGCGGCATCCCCGAACGCGCAGCGGGCCGCGACGGCCGTCGCCGGACGCGCACCGGGCACGTATACGTACGTCGCCGAGTTCGCCAACGCGGCGGGGACGACCTCGTCGAAGGCCATGACGGTGACCGTCAAGAAGTAGCGGGAGCGCGGATGCCGGCGGCCGGTCACCTACGGGTGGCCGGCCGTCGGCCTTCTCGGATCAGCCGCCGAACCCGCACCACTGGCCGACCCACGTGAGGATGCGGCCGCGGAGTTCGTCGCCGACGAACAGTTCGATCTCGCCCGGCTCGCCGTCGAGGGCGATCTCGACGTCGAAGATCGTGCCGCGCTTGTCCTCCTGCACCGCGTGCGGGTCGCACCGGAAGGGCACGAGGGGAACCTCGATGACGACGGGCTCGGTGTCGCCGGCGCTCACGTCGACGTCGAGCGGGTAGACCTCGTCGTCGCCGGGCACCGCGAAGTCGATGAGGTTCGTCCTCTCGATCCCGGTGACGGTCGCCGATCCCGAGCCCGTCGGGGTGACGGTGAGCTCCAGCGAGGCGGGCTCGCCGGGAGGCGAGGCGCTGAAGCCCGTGAAGTCGACGGTCGCGGCCTGCGTCAGCTGCTCCTGGAGGCACTCGCGCGCGTGCAGCGGCGCGAGGAATCCGACCGGATCGGGAGCGGATGCCTCGACCTCGGTGGTTCCGTCGTCGCCCACCAGCTCCAGCACCACCGTCGCCGTGCCGTCGTGCGGGGCATCGCAGTCGACGGCGGCCAGCTGGACGCGGACGTCGACGGTGCCACCGGCGGGGATCGTGCTCACGCGGTCGGCGATCGCCCGGGAGGACGGGCCGTCGAACCTCGGGTCGTCGATGCGCACCTCCCCCACCGTGAGCGGCGCGTCCGTGCCGTTGGTGAGGTGGACCTCCACCTGCCGCGCGGCGACGTCCGAGCGCAGCTGCTGCAGCTCGACCGCGACCCGGGACGGCAGTGTGGGCGTCGGTGCGGGCATGGCCGCGCAGCCGGACAGAGCCGCCAGCAGCACGAGCGCCCCACCGACGACGACTCGCGTGCGCATGTCAGCGGGTGAGAGTCTCGCGCGCGACGGTGACCTCGTCGAGCGCCACCGGATCGATCACGACGCCCAGCCCCGGACCGGTCGGCACGCGCACGTGGCCGTGCTCGAGCACCGCCGGCTCGGTCACGATGTCGCGCGTATAGAAGCGGCTGGATGCTGAGACGTCGCCCGGCAGCGTGAAGCCCGGCAGGGCGGCCAGAGCGGTGTTCGCAGCGCGGCCGATGCCGGTCTCGAGCATGCCGCCGCACCACACCGGGACGCCGGCCGCCGCGCAGCGGTCGTGGATGCGCACCGCTTCGAGGTAGCCGCCGACGCGTCCGGCCTTGATGTTGACGATGGATGCCGCACCCAGCGCGAGCGCATCGGCCGCCGCCTTGTCCGACACGATCGATTCGTCCAGGCACACCGGCGTGCGCAGTCGCCGGGCCAGCGTCGCATGGTCGACGATGTCGTCCTCCTGCAGCGGCTGTTCGATGAGCAGCAGGTCGAACCGGTCGAGCTCGGCGAGCGTGTCGGCGTCGGCGAGCGTGTATGCCGAGTTGGCGTCGACCTGCAGCGGAATCGTGCCGAAGGCGTCGCGCACGGCGGCGGTGTCGCCGACGTCGCGCCCGGGCCGGATCTTGAGCTTGATGCGCACGTACCCCTCGTCGAGGTAGCCCGCGACGGTGTCGACGAGCGCCGCCGGGTCGCGCTGGATCCCCACCGACACCCCGCTGGGCACACGGTCGCGCACGGCGCCGAGGTACTCGCCGAGCGGCCGTCCCTCGGCGCGGAGGGCGGCGTCCAGCACGGCGAGCTCGAGCCCCGCCTTCGCCATGCGATGGCCCTTGAACGGCTCGAGCACGCCGGCGACGTCCTCGGGCGCGAGGGTCCGCCGGTCCAGCAGCGCAGGCGCGAGGAACCGCAGTGCGACGTCCCACGCACCCTGCGTGTACTCGCTCGAGTACAGCGGGTCGGCCTGCGTGACGATCTCGCCCCACCCGTCGCCGCCGGCGGTCAGCGCCCGCACGACGATGACCTCGCGCACCGTCTCGGTGCCGAAGGACGTGGTGAACGGCGACACGAGCGGCAGGTGCAGCACGCGCAGCTCGAAGCCTTCGAGGGCGACGGATGCCGCAGACCGGGCGATGGGCATGCGCTCAGCGTACGCCCGGGTGCCGGCTGGGCACGGGGCTCAGTGGGCGAGGCGCAGCGTGGCGGCGTCGCGGCGGACCGGGACGTAGGTCGAGCGTGCGGCCCGCGGACGGCGCCGGCGCGGCTCGTTCTCGGTCAGGCGCCGCTCCGCGCGCCGCAACGCGTCGCTCGCGGCGATGATCAGGGACTCGATGTGCTCGTGCATGGCTCCTCCTTCCTCACCGAAGAGCCGCGGTCGCCTGTCCTGATACGTCGGCTCAGGAGCTGCGCCGCGTGTTCATGCCTTCACGGTACGAGGGGGGTCCGACATCGTCGGAGCCGCGGCGACCTCACTCGAGCCAGGGGAACCCGTCGGGATCGACCTGCGCACGGGCGAAGGTGGTCTCGTCGTCGTGCCCGCGGATGCGATCGAGCAGCGGGAAGTCCGTGGGGGCGACCGCGGCCCTCGTCAGCGGTCGCGCCGGCGTGAGGCTCGCCCACTGCTCGGAGCGGACGACGTTCCCGCCGAACTCGCGTGCGGGCTCCTGGACGAAGCCGTCCCGCGGCACGAGGTAGACGGTCCCCGGCGAGAAGGCGTCCGCCTCGCGGGCGGCGCTGCTGATCGAGAAGAAGTAGTGGGGATCGCCCAGCCCGTGCGGACCCTCGAACCGCACCGCGGCGTTGATCAGCGACATGGGGTGACCCCCTCGGTCGAGGATCGCGAAGTACATCGCCCAGAGCGCGTCCGACGCGGCGTACACGGCCAGCTGGTTGCCGAACTGCGTCGTATCGTCCGGCTGTCGCGGCTCGAACTCCGCGATGCCCGGGTCGGACGAGCCGTGCACGAGGACCTCCCTCGTGTCCACGATGTACGCCAGGAACTGCCAGACGGGCGCCGCACGGCCGACGTCGATCGCGCGTCCCGCGGCCACGGCCTCGTCGAACTCGCGATCGAACGCGGCCCGCGTCGCGGCATCCAGCTCGACCGGCGGCCGCCGTTCGAGGAATCCGGGCACCTCGATCGGCGGCATGTCACTCATACCGCGACGCTATCGGTCCCCGACGGGCTCTGCTCATGCGGGCAGCTCGGCGAACGCGCGCACCGGGAAGGTGCCGAAGCCCTCGACGGCAGGCGGCGCCGCCGTGAACCGCGCGCCGTGCGGCGGGAGCGATCCGAGGTTCGTGAGGTGCTCGACGACGTGCACGCCGGCACCCAGCAGCAGCGAGTGCGCGGGCCGTTCGCCGCCCCCCGAGCCTGTCGAAGGGTCCGCGTCGTCGATGTTCAGCGAGTCGATGCCCACGAGCACGGCGCCCGCGTCGATGAGCCACTGGGCGGCCTCGCCGGTGAGGAACGGCGCGCCTGTGCCGTACTCCGGCGCACCGAACCAGCGATCCCACCCGGTGTGCAGCAGCACGGCCGCGCCCCGCACGTCGCGGTCGGCGAGCGTCGCGGGACGGATGCCGCGGCGCCCGGCATCCCACGCGTCCTCCAGGTGGAACACCTCGGCGCGCAGCCCGACGAGCGAGGCGAGCTCGAGGCCGGCGAGGTCGCTGCCGTCCGCGTAGCGATGGAACGGCGAGTCGAGGTACGTGCCGGTGTTGCCGATCATGTGGATGACATCCATCGCGAACTCGGTGCCCGGGGCGTAGCGGGCACGGGAGTCCTCGCGGGTCAGGTGCGGCGTGATGCTCGGCGCCGGCAGGCCCGGGTAGGTCACGAGGCCCGCCCGGATCGGGTGGCTCAGGTCGACGATCCGCGTCGCGGAGGGGGATGCCGTCACCTCGACGCCGCGGCTGCCCCGGTGCGGCTCCTCGACGATCCGCACTCCGCGCAGCTCGACCTCGTCGACGAGCGCGAGGCCCAGGTGCGCGATGAGCAGGCGGCCGAGTTCGTCCTCCGACACCTCGGCCGAGGGCAGGTCGAGCCGGAAGCCGACGCCGGACAGCCCGCCTCCGTTCGCGAAGCGCAGGTCGAAGTCGAAATGGGCGCGGTAGTCGGGCATGCCGCGAGCCTACGGGCGCGGCATCCACCGGGTCCCCGCGCCCCGGGCGAAATGGCAGACGAGCCCGCCGTCACGGCAGGATCGCTCCGTTCGACGGGTGGTTCAGCGCCGGACGAGCAGGTACCCGCGCTCGTCGTCGAAGCCGCCGATCACAAGGCCCGCGGCCAGATGCGCCACGAGCTCGTCACGCACGCGCACGCGCCAGGCGGCGGCATCCACGGCGGAATCGCGACGCAGCGACTCGATGTCGTGCGGGACGACGACCGACGCGACCACCGCGGCGTCGTCGGGGGTGGGCGCGGGCGGTGCGGCGAGCGCCCACGACACCATGATGCGATCGGTCTCGTCGCCGCGGTTCACACCGTCGTCCATCGGGCCGTAGTGGTTCACGAGGTACTCGGTCGCGCGTGTGCCCAGCACCCGCAGGTTGAAGTGCGCATTGCGTGCGACGAGCGGGTCGAACGTCCACGTGATGTGCCCCACATCGCGCGCGAGCGCCCACTCGCGCTGGTGCTGCTTGAGGACGCGCCCGAGTCCCTGCGACTGATGGTCGGGCAGCACGCCGGTGATGTGGCTGTGCATCGACCGCGCGGCCGGCGCGGCGAAGAACGCGACGGATGCCCCGACCATCCGCTCGCCGTCGTACAGGCCCACCGCGTAGTTGCCGGAGTGCGCGAGCGCGCGCAGCAGGTTCGGCGGCATGCCCCCACGGTCGCCGCCCCACACCTCGGCGAGGACCGCCGACGCACGGTGGACCTCGTCGACCGTGTCGAGCGGGCGGATGTCGATGCCGGGCGGGGTGGCGGTCTCGGCCATGCCCCCAGTCTGCACCCGCCTGCGTCCACTCGCGAGGCGCCCGCCGGAGCCGGTGTCTCCGAGCGCCGATAGCCTGAACCGATGGGCACCGGTGAGGACGACGAGAGACGACGACTGACCCGGATGCCTCGCCAGGGCGCCATCGTGGCGGTGCTGGCGATCGCCGGCCTGGCGTCGTCGTTCATGTTCACGCTGGTCGTGCCGATCCAGTCGAAGCTTCCCGAGCTGCTGAACGCCAGCCGCGAGGACACCGCCTGGGTCGTGACGTCCACCCTGCTGGCGGCCGCGGTGATGACCCCGATCGCCGGGCGCCTCGGCGACATGTACGGCAAGCGGCGCATCGTGCTCGTGCTCCTGGCGGTCATGGTGGCGGGGTCCGTCATCGCCGCGGCATCCCCCGGCATCGTCGGCGTCATCGTCGGGCGCACGCTGCAGGGAGCGGTGACCGGAGTGATCCCGCTCGGCATCTCGATCCTGCGCGACGTGCTGCACGAGGACCGCATCGACTCCGCCATCGCGCTCATCAGCGCCACGCTCGGTGTCGGCGGCGCGCTCGGCCTGCCCATCAGCGCGCTCATCACCGAGCGCAGCGACTGGCATGTGCTGTTCTGGGTCGCCGCGGCCCTCGGCGTCATCGTGTTCGCGCTCGTGCTGTGGATCGTGCCGGTGAGCGCCCTGCGCACCGGCGGCCGGTTCGACTATGTCGGCACCGCCGGCCTCGCGATCGGTCTCATCGGCGTGCTCCTGGCCGTCTCGCGCGGCAACGAGTGGGGCTGGGACTCTCCGGCCGTGCTCGCGTGCGGACTCGGCGGCATCGTCGTGCTGCTGGTGTGGGGATGGTACGAGCTGCGCACGACCGATCCGCTCCTCGACCTCCGGGTCGCGGCGCGCCGGCCGGTGCTGCTCACGAACCTCGCGTCGATCGCGTTCGGGTTCTCGCTGTTCGCGTCGAACGTCGTCTATCCCCAGCTGCTCGAGCAGCCGACCGCGGCGGGCGGCTTCGGGCTGTCGCTCGTGGCCGCGAGCCTCATCGTGATGCCCGCCGGCCTCGTGATGATGGTGATCTCGCCGTTCTCGGGACAGCTCGCCCGCACCGTCGGCCCCAAGCTGCTGCTCGTCCTCGGCGCCTTCGCCCTCGTCATCACGTACGGCTTCACGCTCGTGTTCGCGAGCGAGGTGTGGCAGATCCTCGTCGCCAACATCGGCATCGGCTTCGGCATCGGCTTCGGGTACGCCGCGATGCCGATGCTCATCATGCGCTCGGTGCCGCAGTCCGAGACCGGCGCCTCGAACGGCCTCAACGCGCTGTTCCGCTCGCTCGGCACGAGCACCGCGGCCGCCGTCGTCGGCGCCGTGCTCGCCACCTACGCGATCGACCTCGACGGCACGCCCGTGCCGGGTCCTGCCGCGTTCCACGCGTCGTTCCTGCTCGGCGGTGCGGCGGCGATCGTGGCCCTCGTCGTGGCGCTGTTCATCCCGCGCCATCACGCGCCGGAGGAACGGCATCCCTCCCTCCCCGAGTAGCCCTCGGCAGGCAGGTGCACCCGGTCCTGAGCCTGTCGAAGGGCGCGCTTCGACAGGCTCAGCGACCGACGGGCTCAGTGACCGACAGGCTCAGCGACCGACAGGCTCGGCGACCGACGGCTCAGCGGGCGGCGGGCTTCAGCGCCCGGAGCCGCGGCGCGTCGGGGGCGAGGCGCTCGGCGACCGCGACCGCCGAGAGGATCGCGCTCTCGTGCGAGTCGGCGTCGGCGGTGTACAGGCCCGCGAGCGAGATGCCGTGCGCACCCTGCAGCGGCCGCAGCCGTCGCTGCGCGTCGAAGTACGTCGTGTCGATGAGCCCGTGCCGGTACGCGGCGGTGGCGTACAGAGGCTGCGGAAGCTCGTCGTCGTACGTCACCCAGCTCTTGAACACCGGGATGCCGCGGGCCGGGTTCCAGATCGACAGCTGGCTGTGCGCCCCGTCGGTGCGCACGTTCACGACCGACCATGCCGCCCGGTCCCGCGGCATGAGCCGGGGATCTCCGTGGATGGCGATGGTGGTGTCGAAGTAGCGGAACCGGGCGAGCTGCGTCCGCATCTCGGCGGTCTCGGGCAGCCCTGCGAGCAGCTGGTGCGCCGTGCTGGCGTCGCACGCGAGCACGACGTGGTCGAAGGGATGCCGCACCCCGGCCGCCGCGACCACCAGCGAGCCGTCGGCGTCCCGGGTGAGGGCCTCGACCGGTGCGCCGGAGTGCAGGCTCGCCCGGCCCAGCGATGCGACCAGGGCGTCGACGTAGACGCGCAGGCCGCCGGGGATCTCGCTCTGCGCGGGCGGCGTGATGCCCTTCGGGAGGTTGGCCCCCAGGTAGTACAGCGCGTTGTAGGCCGCGAACCCGCGGAACTCGTCGAGGTCGACGCACCAGAACGCCAGCAGCAGCGGGAACAGGAAGTCGTCGACGAACCGCTTCGGCAGCCGGCGTCGCTCCACGTACTCCGCGATCGTCGTCGTCGTGTCGTGCTCGGCGAGGAAGGCGGGGATGCCCGAGAGGAAGGACCGGAACCGCAGCAGATCGACGATCGCGCGCGGCGTGAGCGAGGCCCACACCGGACGCCACCCTCGCACCGGCGGCATCGCGACAGGCCGGGTGCCGTCGGCGCGTGCGACGGTGAGCGTCGCGGGGTAGACGGTGCGCGGCACGTCGAGCGCGTCGAGCAGCCGGTTGAAGGTCGCATACGCCGCGGTGCGCGCGAAGAACTGGAACCCGGCGTCGATGCTCAGCGTCTGTCCGTCCACCTCGATGTCGACCGTGTGCGCGTGGCCGCCGAAGCGCTCGTCCTTCTCGAACAGCGTGACGTCGTGATGCTGCTCCAGCAGCCAGGCCGTCGCGAGGCCGGCGGCCCCTCCCCCGATGATCCCGATGCGCATTCCCGCACCGTACCGCCTGCATCGCCGCGGAGCCGCCACCGCGGCACGGGGGCTATCGCCCGCGTGCGGGTCGTCGCTAGCCTGACCTCATCCGGGGGGCGACGGGAGCGAACGCATGGACGGGCGTGATCAGGGATTTCAGGGTGACGAGCGCGACTCCCCCGCGGGCAGGCTGCCCGAGCAGGACCCGGTAGGACCGCCGGACGGCGCGGTGGCAGCCGCGGCTCCCGTCTCGGCCGCCGCGGCCTCGGCCGCCACGTCGCTCGCGGCCGACGACGGCTCCGACCACGACACCCGCTTCTTCGGTCAGCCCTGGTCGCTCGCCCACATCTTCGGCGTCGAGATGTGGGAGCGGTTCAGCTTCTACGGCATGCAGGGCATCCTGCTCATCTACATGTACTACTCGGTCGCAGAAGGCGGCCTGGGCATCGACCAGGCCACCGCGACCGGCATCGTCGGCGCCTACGGCGGCACCGTCTATCTGTCGACGATCCTCGGCGCCTGGGTGGCCGACCGCCTCCTCGGTTCGGAGCGGGTGCTGTTCTTCAGCGCCTGGGTCATCATGGCGGGCCACATCGCCCTGGCACTGCTGCCGAACGTGTGGGGCCTGGGCGTGGGCCTGGTCCTCGTGGCCGTCGGCTCCGGCGGACTCAAGGCGAACGCGACCGCCGTGGTCGGCACGCTGTACTCGCCCAAGGACGCCCGGCGCGACGCCGGCTTCTCGCTGTTCTATCTCGGCATCAACCTCGGCGCGTTCCTCGGTCCGATCGTGACCGGCGCGCTGCAGAGCAGTCTCGGCTTCCACTGGGGCTTCGCCGCCGCGGCCGTCGGAATGGCGCTCGGCCTCATCCAGTACTCGTTCGGCCGCAAGCAGCTGCCGGCGGCATCCCGCGTCGTGGCCAACCCGCTCCCCGCGAACCGTCGCGGTCTCATGATCGGCGTCGCCGTCGCGGGGCTCCTCGTCATCGTCGTGCTCGTGCTGACTGGCGTCATCCGCGCCGACAACCTCGCCGGCGTGGTGATCCTCGTCACGCTGGCGGCGGCGATCGCGTACTTCGCGGTCATCATCGGCTCGCGCCAGATCAGCGCCGACGCGCGCTCGCGCGTGATCGGCTTCATCCCGCTGTTCATCGTGAACGTCGGCTTCTGGTCGCTGTACCAGCAGCAGTTCACGGTGCTGACGATCTACTCCGACGAGCGGCTGAACCGGACGATCTTCGGCTGGGAGATGCCGATCCCGTGGGTCAACTCCATCAATCCGATCTTCGTGATCATCCTGTCGGGCGTCTTCGCCGTGATCTGGACGAAGCTGGGCGACCGCGCCCCGTCCGCCCCGGTGAAGTTCTCGCTCGGAGCGATGATCATGGGCCTGGCGTTCCTGCTGTTCCTGCCGTGGGCGAACGGTGCGCCCAACTCGACGCCGCTGCTGGCCATCGTGCTGATCCTGTTCGTGTTCACGGTGGCCGAGCTGTTCATCTCTCCCCCGGGGCTGTCGGTGACGACCAAGCTGGCGCCCGAGCGCTTCCACACGCAGATGGTGGCGCTGTACTTCCTGTCGATCGCACTCGGCACCGCCATCGCCGGCTGGCTCGCCCAGTTCTACGACCCGAAGAACGAGATCCCGTACTTCACGATCCTCGGCGGCATCGCGATCGTCCTCGGCCTCGCCCTGCTGGCCGCCGTGAAGCCGGTGCTCGCGCTCATGCGCGGCGTGCGCTGACCGAGGGACGTGGGGGGGGGGGGGGGGCCCCCCCCCCCCCCCCCCCCCCCCCCCCCCCCCCCCCCGCCCCCCCCCCCCCCCCCCCCCCCCCCCCCCCCCCCCCCCCCCCCGCCCCCCCCCG
>NZ_JBHXJQ010000003.1:127847-203616 GCF_042722305.1 Microbacterium sp. NPDC058389 | reverse complement strand
CCCCGCGGGGGCCCCGTTGCTCGGGGTGGTGCGGTCCCGGGGCGGGGGGGGGGTCCGGGGGGCGGGGGTGGCCGCCGGGCCCCCCCCCCCCCCCCACGTCCGACATCACCCCCGCCGGGAGGCCAGCGCCGCACCCACGGCCGCGAGCACCGCTGCGAGCAGGACGGCCGCTCCCGAGACGGCGGGGTTCGCCGTCGGGCCGAAGGCGCTGCTCAGCTGTCCACCGGCCCACGAGCCCGCGGCGATCCCGACGTTGAACAGCACGATGATGGCGGCGCTCGCGAGGTCGCGCAGGCGGTCGGACGCCGCCCGCATGAGCGCCGTCTGGATGAGCGGGAAGACGGCGCCGGTCGCCGCGCCCCACAGCGCCAGCGCGGCCACCACGACCGCGAGCTGCCCGGGGAACAGGGCGAGCGCCGCGAAGGCCAGCGCGAACAGGACGAGCGTGGCGGTGAGCGCCGAGCGCGGGAACCGGTCGGCGAGCGCACCCGCGACCGCCACCCCCGCCATGCCCGCGGCGCCGAAGACGAACAGCAGCACGCTCGCCCACGCGTCGGCGACCCCCGCGGCGTCAGCCAGGTACGGCCGGATGTAGACGAACGACAGGAACTGCGCGAGCCCGATGAGCAGGCCGGACAGGCCGAAGGCGACCAGGGCCGGGATGGACCGGTCGTGCCGCAGGGGTTCCCGGGTCCCGGCCGGCACCGGCGCCACGATCGAGCGCGGCAGCCGTCGCAGCACGACGACCGCGAGCAGCAGCATCCCGATCCCCATCACGGCGAACGACACGCGCCAGCTCGTCACCTGAGCGAGCGCGGTCGCCGCCGGCAGCCCCAGGACGGTGGCGGCCGTGCCCCCGCCGGTCACGAGCGCGAGGCCCCTGCCCAGCTGCGAGCCGGTCAGCAGCGAGGACGCGTACACGATGACGATCGCCCAGAACACGCCGTGCGCGATCGCGGCCACCACCCGCGTGGCGAACGCGAACTCGTAGCTCGGCGCGAACGCGGTGGCCACGTTCGCGAGCGCGAACACGGTCAGCGAGGCGGCGACCACGACGCGGCGGTCGAGGCGGCGCGTCGCCCGCGTGAGCGGCAGGCTCGTGCCGATCACGACGAGTGCCCACACCGAGACCAGCAGGCCGATCCGCAGCGGATCCACACCGAACTCGGCCGCCATCTCGGGCATGAGGCCGGCCGGCAGCGACTCGGCGGTCACCGTGACGAACACCCCGAGCGACAGCAGCAGCAGCGCACCGAGCGGGAAGCGGACGACAGGAGGCGAGGAGACGGCGACGGATGCCGTGGACGTGGTCATGCAGCGAGGCTAAACTTTGACATCAATGTCAATGTCAACCTTTCGCCCGAAACGCGACGACACACGAGGCGGCACCCCATGAAGATCGGCGAACTGTCGGAGCGCACCGGCATCCCGACACGCATGCTGCGCTATTACGAAGAGCAGGGACTGGTCACGTCCACGCGGTCGGCCAACGGCTATCGCTCCTACGACGAGGCCGACGTCGAGCGCGCGACGCGCGCCAGAGGCCTCGTGCAGTCGGGGCTCACCACGCGACTGGCGAAGGTCGTGCTCGACGTCGAGCTGGCGTGCGCCGACGGCACGCCCCCGGTGTGCTCGCGCGAGCTCGGCGCGATGCTCGCCACCGAGCTCGCCGCCCTGAACGACCGGCTCGCCTGCCTCACCCGCAGCCGCGACTCCGTCGCCCGGTTCCTTGCCCTCACCCGCAACGACGACCTCGTGGATGCCGCACCCCCGGCGTGACAGCATCCCGTCTCCTCTTCACACCATGACAGGGCAGAATCGAACAATGGCCGCCGAACAGCTCAAGCCCGATCACGTCTGCCTCATCGTGCACGGCAGCGACCGGCCGGGGATCGTCGCGGCCGTGTCGGCCATGATCACCCGAATCGGCGGCAACATCGTCGCGTTCGACCAGTACTCGGACGACCCGACCGGGGGCGCGTACTTCCAGCGCGTGGTGTTCCACCGCCCCGGCTTCGCCGCGGACCGCCCGCTCATCGAGACCGAGATCGCGCAGACGCTCGAGGGCTTCGAGCTGGAGTGGTCGCTGACCGACCAGTCCGTGCCCAAGCGCATGGCGATCCTGTCGTCCAAGCAGGACCACTGCCTGCTCGACCTGCTGTGGCGCCACCGCCGCGGCGACCTGCCGGTGACGGTGCCGATGGTGATCTCGAACCACACCACGTCGGCCGAGGACGTGCGCTCGTTCGGCGTGCCGTTCTTCCACGTGCCCGGCGTGCCCGGGCCCGACAAGTCGGCGTCCGAGGCGAAGATCCTCGAGCTGCTCAAGGGCAACGTCGACTTCGTCGTGCTGGCGCGCTACATGCAGATCCTGTCGGGCGACTTCCTCGCCGAGCTGGGCGTGCCGGTGATCAACATCCACCACTCGTTCCTGCCCGCCTTCATCGGCGCCGAGCCGTACAAGAAGGCGAAGGAGCGGGGCGTCAAGCTCATCGGCGCGACCTCCCACTACGTCACCGACGACCTCGACGAGGGCCCGATCATCGAGCAGGACACCGTGCGCGTCACCCACGCCGACTCGGCATCCGAGCTCGCCCGCCGCGGCGCCGACGTCGAGCGCCAGGTGCTCTCGCGCGCCGTGCTGTGGCACGCGCAGGACCGCGTGCTGCGTCACGGCAACCACACGATCATCTTCTGAGGTCGGCCGTTCGCGTCGGCCCGCGTCGGGCCGCGGAGGCCCGGGTCGGGCCGCGTCGGCCCGCGGAGGCCCGGGTCGGGCCGCGTCGGCCCGCGGCGAGAATTCAGGAGAAACGCCGTCAAGCGCCCTCGCGCAGAGCCGACCGGCCGTGGTTCTCCTGAATTCCTGACGGGTTCGGGTCAGACCAGGCGCAGCTCCGCGTCGATCGCCGCGGCCGTGTCGCCCGGCCCGGCGGGGCGGCACGCGCTGAGCGTCAGTCCGCCGCGAGCGGGCAGCCGCACGACTGCAGGATGCGCAGCGACGGCTCGAGCACGAGGTGCGTGGGCGCCGAGGCGTCGGCGCGGGCGACGAGGATCTCGACGGCTTCCGCGGCGAGGCGGTGCACGTCCTGCACGACCGACGTCAGCGCAGGGAGCGTGTAGAGCCCCGCCTCTGAGCCGTCGAGCGACACCAGGGCGACGTCGTCGGGCACGCGGGCTCCGGCCTCGCGCAGCGCCCGCAGCGCGCCGATGGCCTGGGCGTCGCTCGCGGTGAACAGGCCGTCGAAGTCGACCCCCGACGCGGCGATCGCCGCTTGCACCGCGCGATAGCCCGCCTCGCGCGAGAACGCGCTGCGCCACACGGAATCGTCGCCGCGGTCGCCCGTCGTCTCGTGCCAGCCCTGATCGCGCTCCCGCACGGGTTCGAGCTCCGCGGGGCCCGACAGGAACCGCAGCCGACTGCGCCCGTGCTCCTGCAGGTGCCGCACACCCAGCGCGGCGGCGGCGCGGTTGTCGGTCACGACGCTCGAGTGCGTCGCGCCGACCGCGGCGCGGTCAAGCAGCACGAGCGGGATGCCGGCGGCCTCGATCTCGTGCACGTCGGGGTCGGCGGCGGCGCTGATCAGCACGACGCCGTCCACCTGCCGGTCCAGGAACGAGCGCAGGTAGCTCTGCTCGCGCTCGACGTCGTTGGCGGCCGTGCCGATGATCAGCACGTAGCCGCGGCGCTGCGCCTCATCCTCCATCGCCTGGGCGAGCTCGGCGAAGTGCGGGTTGAGGTGGTCGGGCATGAGCATCGCGATCGAGTGCGTCCGCGTGCCGCGCAGGGCCTGTGCGATCTTGTTCGGGCGATACCCGAGCTCGGCGATCGCCGCCTCGACACGGCGACGCGCATCGGCCGACACCGGGCGCGGGCCGCCGTTGAGCACGTAGCTGACCACCGCCGGCGACACCCCCGCGGCCTGCGCGACGTCCGCCCGCCGCACCGACGTCATCGCGCCTCCGCGGCGCGGGCACCGGCGTACTGCACGGCCCGCGTCCCGGCCGAGACGCCGCTGTCGACGGCGGCCGCGAGGTCGCCCCCGCGCGTCAGCCGCGCCACCATGGCACCCACGAACGCGTCGCCGGCGCCGGTCGTGTCGATGACCTCGACTCGTTGCGCATGCGCTCGTCCGCCCTCTCCGCGCGCGGCCCACACGGCCCCGCCCGCGCCCAGTGTAATCACAACCGATCGCGCGACCTCGGCCAGCGCCTCGGCGAGATCCGGACCCGACAGGTCGTCGGTGCCGACGCCCAGCGCCAGCGCGGTCTCCTCCGCTTCGAGCTCGTTGACCACCAGGGGGTCGGCGACGGCGACCACGTGCCGCGGGACGTCGATCGCCGGCGCCAGGTTGAGCACGAAGCGAAGGGATGCCGCCTCCGCTGCCTCCGCGGCGGCCGCGATCGCCGCGACCGGCGACTCGCCCTGCGTCAGCACGACGCGTGCGCCTCGCGTCCCGGCGATCGCCGCACGGACCTCCGCCGCGGTGAGGGCGTCGTTCGCCCCCGACGAGACGATGATCGAGTTCTGCCCGTCGTCGTCGATCATGATGACCGCCGTGCCGGTGGTGGCGCCGGGGTCGGAGCGGATGCGCGTGACATCGACACCGGCCTCCTCCAGCTGCCCGACCAGCGCAGCACCGTCGGCACCGACGACGCCGACCATCGCGCACGACGCCCCCGCTTCGCGGACCGCGACCGCCTGGTTCGCCCCCTTGCCCCCCGAACGCCGGGTGAGCGAGGACGACAGCACCGTCTCGCCCGCCCACGGCAGCCGCTGCACTCGCAGCCCCAGGTCGTAATTGACCGATCCCACGACGACGACATCCGTCACTTCAGGCCTTTCGTCGCCACGGACTGGGTGAAGTAGCGCTGCAGCACGAGCAGCAGGACCGCAGGGATCACCGAGATGACCAGGGCACCGCCGAACATCTGCCCGAAGTTGAAGCTCGTGTCCGAGAACGTCCGCGACAGTGCGATCGCGGCGACCTGGATGTCGTCGTCCGAGACCACGAGCAGCGGCCACAGGTACGCGCTCCACTGCGCCAGGAAGATCAGCAGCGCCGAGTTGATCACCGGCGTCACGCTCAGTGGCAGGTAGACCTGCGTCATCGTGCGGAATTCGGACGCGCCGTCGACCCGGGATGCCTCGTGCAGCTCCGGCGGGATGCCCAGGAAGAACTGTCGCAGGTTGAAGATCGCCAGGCCGTTGCCGATGCCCGGCAGGATCAGGCCGATATAGGTGTTGTCGAGATGCCATTGCGTGAAGATCTGGGCGAGCGGGATCGCGATCGCCTCGAACGGGATCATGAAGCCGACCACCAGGACCGCGAACACGAGCTCCCTCCCGGGGAAGCGGAACACGCTGAGCGCGTACGCGGCCGGGATCGAGATCGCCAGGCCCAGCGCGACGCTCGCGAAGCCGACGATCAGCGAGTTCATCAGCGCCTGTCCGAACCGCAGCGGCCCGAACAGCGACGCGTAGTTGTCGAGGGTCCAGACGTCGGGGATGAGCGTGTTCCAGCTGAGGGGGCTGACGCTGCCGATCACGTCGCTGCCGGGTCGCAGCGAGCCGAGCAGCATCCAGATCGCGGGCAGAACGAACAGCAGGCCGACGAGTGCGGCGAGCAGCCCGAGCAGCCAGCGCTGGGCGAGGACGCGACCGCGCATCGATCGCCTCCGGGTGGTCAGGGCGGTCATCGGGCGTCCTCCTTCAGCAGGCGGAACTGCACGAACACGATGATGAGCATGAGGACCGTCAGGATGACCGTCGCCGTCGCGCCCTGGTTCGGCTGCGAGTACGTGTAGGTGCGCCGGTAGGCGTCGAACATGAGCATCGTGGTGGAGTTCTGCGGCCCGCCGCCGGTGAGCATCTGCATGGGCACGAACAGCACGAAGTTCGCGACGGTGTCGGCGACCAGCACGAACAGCAGCGGCCGCTTGAGCATCGGCAGCGTGACCGACCAGAAGCTGCGCCACGCGCCTGCACCGTCGAGGGATGCCGCCTCGTAGAGCTCGTCGGGGATCTCGTTGATCCCCGCGATGAGGAAGATCATCCAGTACCCGATGCCCACCCACGAGGCGACGAGCATGATGCTCGCGAGCGCCTGCGTCGGAGACGACAGGAACGGCTGGGCGGGCAGCCCCAGCGCCTGCAGGATCCCGTTGATCGGCCCGTCCGCGCGCAGCGCGACGCCCCACGCGATCGACGAGCCCACGAGCGGGATCGTGCACGGGATGAAGACCGCCATGCGCCACAGTCCGCGCGCGGGCACCCGCCGGGTCAGCAGCACCGCGATCACGAGGGCGAGCGCGATCTGGAGCGGGTTGATGATGACGTTGAACAGCAGCGTGCGTCCGAGCGTCGCCTGGAACAGCGGGTCCGACAGCAGCTCGATGTAGTTCTGGAAGCCGGCGAACCGCTCCTCGGCGAGCAGCCCGATGCCGTCGCGGACGTGGAGTGTGGAGATCACCGCGCCGATGAACGGGATGATGCGGATGAGCAGGATGGTCACCACGGCGGGCGCCAGGAACGCCGCGACCATCAGCCACGTGCGTCCGACCCGGCGGCGGCGCGCCCGGACCGGGCGGGCCCCACGTGCGACGGCCGGCGGGTCGTCGGCGCGCGGCGGGGTGGGGACCCCCTGCGGAGTCCCCACCGCCTCGATCACTTGTACTGCTTCCATGCGCCGTTCAGCTCGGTCTCTGCCGCGGCCAGCGCGGTGGCGGGGTCGGCGCCGTTCGCGATGTCGGAGAACGCGCGGCCGATGATCTCCTCGAACTCGATGTAGCCGACGGTGGACGCCCGCGCGACTGCCGTCGTCGTGGACTCCTCGTTCACGACCTCGGCCGACTGCTTGCCGCCCTCGGACGATGTGAACGCGGGGCCGGCGAGGTACGACTCGAGACCCTTGATGTTCGCCGGCAGCTCCGCGAAGTCACGGTACTCGCCGTAGCCGCCCTGCCCGTCGATCGCCATCCAGTCGATGAAGATCGCCGCGGCCTCCTTGTTCTTCGAGAAGGGGTTGATGCCGAGCGACCACGAGCCGGTCGGCGTCGCCGGGTCACCGCCCTCCCACACCGGGTTCAGGGCCGCACCCCACGCGAACGTCGCGTCCTGCATCTTCGGGACCATCCAGTTGCCCTCGACGAAGAACGCCGTCTTGCCGGCGAGGAAGGTGGCATCGGTCTGCTCGGGTGTGATGCCCTTCGGCGAGACGCCGTCACTGAACAGCGAGCCGTAGTAGGTCATCGCGTCGACCCAGCCGTCGTTGGTGATGTCGGGCGTGAGCATGTCGTCGCCGGTCACGCCGACACCGCCGCCGGCCGACACCGGGAGCGGCTCCAGCTGGTAATACCGGTCCGGCTGGCCGACCATCAGGCCGATGTCGGCACCGCCGGAGGCCTGCGCCTGCGCCGCGAGCTCCTTGAGCTGCTGCCAGGTGACGCGCTCACCGCTGGAGCCTGGCGGGGTGATGCCGGCGGCATCCAGGATGTCCTTGTTGTAGAACAGCACCTGCGTGGAGTTGGCGATCGGCACCGACCACAGCTTGCCGTCGTACGAGCTCGACTCGACGGTGGCAGGGACGAGGCCGTCGATGCGGTCGGAGAACTGCGCGGTGAGGTCTTCGAGGTACCCGCGGGCCGACAGTGCGGGCACACGCGGCTGATCCACCCAGAACACGTCGGGGTCGCCGCTCTTGGACGTGATGCGGGTGTCCAGCACGCTGTTGAGGTCGTCGAAGGGCACGTACTGGTAGTTGACGTCGATGGTCGGGTGCGCCTTCTCGAACGCGTCGATCACCTCGGCCATGTTGTCGGCGACGGGGTCGATGATCCCGACGACGTTGATCTTGGCGGTCGGGTCCTCGTCGGGGATGCTCCAGTCGCCGGACGGGTCGGCCGACGAGGAGTCTGAGGCGCAGCCGGCGAGCAGCACTGCTGCAGCGGCGCCGAGCGCGAGGGTCTTGCCGAATGCGGCACGGGTCATGCGATGGCCTCCAGATTCTTGAGGAAATGGTTGTTGAACCCGGCGACGTCGACGGCGACGGCGACCGAGGCATTGGGACGGGCGGGACGCGGCGTCCCGTCGGGACCGCTGCCGGTGCAGCGGAAGTCGCAGACCATCACGCCGCGCGTGAGGTCCGCCTGGCTCACGGCGACGTGTGCGTCGCGCCACGTGAGGAGGTCGGGGCGGGTGACGGCCGCGACCGCGAGCGGGTCGTGCATCGCACAGGACGTCACACCGGGCTCGTCGATCTCGGCGAGGTGGTCGATCCAGGCGGCCGTGTACTCCCCTGCGAACGCCGTGAACTGCCGGTCGCTCGCCGCCATCCCGAGCGCCTGGTCCCGCTCGACGCGCACCTGCAGGGTGACGTCCAGGCCCACCCACTTCGCGGCGATGCCGGAGTCGAGCACGACGGCCGCGGCCTCGGGGTCGCACCAGATGTTGAACTCGCCCGGCATGGCGGCGTTGTTCGTCTGCCCCTCGAAGACGCCGCCCATGATCACGAGCGACTTGAGCGCCCCCGCGAAGCCCGGGTCGAGGCGCATCGCGAGCGCGACGTTGGTGAGCGGGCCCACGGCGACGAGCGTGATCTCACCCGGGTTGGCGCGCACGATCTCGACCATCGCCTGGGCGGCGACGCCCTCGCGCGGCTCGCGCACCGGCACGTCGGCCGGGAGCGAGCCCTGCCGCGCCTGCGGCCGCACCAGCGGACGCTTCGCTCCCCGCACGACGGGGACGTCGGGGCGCCCCAGCCGGTGCAGCAGCTCCATTGTCAGTGCGGTCGCGGTGTCGGCATCGGTGTTGCCGTTCACCGTCGTGACGAGCTCGAGCGCGATGCCGGGGTCGGCGAGCGCCAGCGCCAGCGCGAACCCGTCGTCGATGTCGCTGCCCGGAGCCCCCATCGCCAGGTCTACATCCAGTACCACTCGTTCCACTGCGAACACTCCTCCTCGTTGAGTACGGGCGCCAGTCAACACGAGTTGAACGACGGTTGCAAGAGGATGGTCAACACGAGTTGATCACAATCCGGAAACGGTCGCCGCGAGCGCTGCAGCCGTCAGCGCTGCGGGTGGATGACGGCCTTCATCGAGGTCGGCTCAGTCTTGGCGAGCAGCAGCGCATCGACCGTGCCGTCGAGCGGGAAGTGATGGGTGACGATGGATGCGGCATCCACTCGTCCCGAGGCGACCAGCGCCATGGCCGTCGGCCACGTGTGCGCGTAGCGGTTCACGAGCGACACCGTGAGCTCGCGGACGTTCAGCCGCGACAGAGGCAGCTCGACCGCCTGCTTGGGCATGCCCACCATCGCCGCGCGGCCGCCGTTGCGCAGCCGCCAGAGTCCGTCGGCCAGCGCGGTGGGCGCCCCGGAGCACTCCAGCAGCACGTCGAACTCGGGCTCGTGGCTGCCGCCGCCCGCCTGCTCGACTTCGAACCCGAGCGCAGCGGCGAGCTCCAGCCGGTACGGCGACACGTCGACCACGCGCACGCTCGACGCGCCGAACGCCCGCGCCACCTGCGCCGCCAGCACCCCGACCGGCCCGGCCCCCGTGACCAGCACGCGGTCGCCCGGCCTCATGGCGGCCCGACGGCACGCCCAGATGCCCACCGACAGCGGCTCGAGCATCGCGCCCTCGTCGAAGCTCATGCCGTCCGGCATCGGGAACAGGTTGCGCTCGTCCATCGTCATGAACTGCGCCAGCGCACCGTCGTAAGGAGGTGTCGCGAGGAACACGAGGTCCGCGCACAGGTGGTAGCTCCCGGCAAGGCAGTCCTCGCAGTCGCGGCAGGGCGTCCCCGGCTCGATCGCGACCCGGTCGCCGACCTTCACCCGCGTGACCTCGGCGCCGACCTCGACCACCGTGCCCGCGACCTCGTGCCCGAGGACGATCGGCCCGTCGACCACCCAGTCGCCGATGCAGCCGACCGTGAAGTACGTCGCATCCGAGCCGCACACCCCCACGGACTCGACGCGCACGAGCGCCTGACGCGGAGCGGGCTGCGGCACCGGCCGGTCCTCGATCTCGATCCTCGAAAGCTCCGGCATCACGGCGGTGCGGTTGGCCACGGCTGACTCCTCTTCGCGTCTGATCGCGGGCAGCGGCGCCGCGCGTCCTCACGTGTCTACACGAGTTGCATCCCGCGGGGAAGTCCGCAGAGTCTCGACCGCCGAGGATGCCGCGGGCCACGGCATCCCGAGCCGTCGGTCACCTCGGCAGGGTCGTGGCGCCCGCGCGCCCGCCGCACCCCGCACAAGCGAACGATCAGCACCCGAGGGCGATCAGAACACGTACTCCATGAGGTCGGTGCCGAGGATCCGGAACGCCTCGTGGGCACGCAGCCGGTGCGAGATCGACAGATCGTCGAAGCACACGATCAGCGCGTACGAGACGCCGGCGCGCGGGCCGGCGAGCACGCCCGCCTCGACGCGGATGCCGGCATCCCGGCCGGTCTTGTTGATGAAGAGCAGTCCGTGCTCGTCGTTCTCGTGCGAGAACGGGTCGAGGCCCGTCGCGGACGCGACGAGCGACAGGTCATGGTTGAGGCTGAGCCATTCGGCGACCTGCGCGCTCACGCCGGGCGACACGACCTGTGAGTTGACCAGGGCGGCGAACACCTCGGCGAGCTCTCGCGCCGAGCCCAGTGCGAAGTGCGGGGCGTCGTCGGGGCCGCGCTCGTCACGGAAGCGGTCGAGCAGTGCCGAGCGCGAGAGCCCCAACTGCTCGATGCGCGCCCGCACCGCCGGCAGTCCCACGCGCGCCAGCAGCGCATTGGCGGCCAACGCGTCGCCGGTCGACGCGGTCAGCACCGCGAGATCGACCAGCGGCAGGGCGGGGGCCTTGAGGTGCTGCCACACGCCGCCGACGCCGACGGCCTCGTGCTGCGCCCGGTCGATGATCTCCAGCGGCTCCAGGCGTCCGGACTCGAACGCCGCCGCCACCTCGATCAGCAGCGGCACGACGCCGAGCCCCGCCACCGGCAGCGTCACGAAGTCGTCGCCCGAAAGCACCGACGTGCCGCGGTCGAGATCGGTGATCCGCACGGAGATCTTCGCTCCGGACGCGGCGAGGTCGTCGAGCGCCTTCAGCGTCGACGCGAACGAACGACGACCGACGGCTGCGCGCTTCGGCAGTCGTTTCCCGGTGCTCCGTCGCGCCCCCCGCAGCGACTCGGCATCCTTTCGGGGCTCCATGCCCACGGAGCGTCCTTCCCCAGTTCTCGGTGTGGTGCGGTGGCGACGCCCGTTCCAGCGTGGCGTCGGGGGTAGGGGGTCAGCGGTCACCAGATGGTGACGCGCTGATCCTCGTCGAGCCAGAGCGCATCCGACTCGGTGACACCGAACGCGTCGTAGAACGCGTCGATGTTGCGCACGATCTGGTTGCACCGGAACTCGTTCGGCGAGTGCGGGTCGATCGTCAGCAGGCGGATGGTCTCGGCGTCGCGGCCCTTCTGCTGCCAGATCTGCCCCCAGCTGAGGAGCAGTCGCTGGATGCCGGTGAAGCCGTCGATCTCGGGCGCCGCGCCCCCTGAGCTCGTCGACGGGTCGCCGGCCTCGTCGGTGCCGAGCGACAGGGCGTACGCCCGGATCGCGATGCCGAGGCCGCCGAGGTCGCCGATGTTCTCGCCGATCGTGAGCGCGCCGTTGACGTGGTTCTCGTCGGCGAGCCCCTGCGGCACGAGCGCGTCGTACTGCGCGATGAGGCTCTTGGTGCGCTCCTCGAACGCGGCGCGGTCGTCGTCGGTCCACCAGTCGCGCAGCGACCCGTCGCCGTCGAAGCGGCTGCCCTGGTCGTCGAAGCCGTGGCCGATCTCGTGACCGATGACCGCGCCGATGCCGCCGTAGTTGGCGGCCGCATCGCGATCGGCGTCGAAGAACGGGTACTGCAGGATCGCCGCCGGGAACACGATCTCGTTCATCAGCGGGTTGTAGTACGCGTTGACGGTCTGCGGCGTCATGAACCACTCGTCGCGGTCGATCGGCTGGCCGACCTTCGCGAGCTGGCGGTCGTGCTCCCACACGTGCGCGCGGCGGACGTTGCCGACGACGTCCTCGGCATCGATCTCGAGCGTGGAGTAGTCCTTCCACGTCACGGGGTAGCCGATCTTCGGCGTGAAGGCGTCGAGCTTGGCGAGCGCGCGCTCGCGGGTCTCGGGGCTCATCCACTCCAGGTCGGTGATCGACTGGCGGTACGCCTCGATGAGGTTGCCGACGAGCTCGTCCATCGCGACCTTCGCCGCCGGCGGGAAGTGGCGCTCGACGTAGACGCGGCCGATGGCCTCGCCCATGGCCGCCTCGCTGAGGCTGACGCCGCGCTTCCAGCGCTCGCGGTTGACGGGGACCCCGGTGAGCTGGGTGCCGTAGAAGCCGAAGTTCTCGGCGACGAACTCCTCCGAGAGGAACGGGGCGGCGGAGTGCACGACCGCGAACCGCAGCCACGCCTTCCAGTCCTCGAGGCGCTCCTCGACGAGCAGGGCGCCGAGGCCCCCGAAGAAGCTCGGCTGGTAGACGTTGATCTCGGCGAACGCGTCCGCGTGCTCGGGGGCGGCGCCGTCGCGCCACGGCGTGAGGTCGACGCCGACGAGGGCCTGCACCTCGTCCCACGTCTTGAGGTTGTAGGTCTTGACGGCATCCCGGCTCGTCACGTTGTCCCAGTGGTGGGTGGCGAGCTCGGTCTCGAGGGCGACGATGCGGTCGGCGGATGCCTCGGCCTCGGTCACCCCGGCGAGCTCCAGGATGCGGTGCACGTGCGAGCGGAACGCGATGCGCGTCTCCTGGAAGTTCTCGAGCCGGTAGTAGCTCTCGTCCGGGAGCGACAGCCCGCCCTGCAGGAAGAACGGCACGTAGCGCTGCGGGTTGCCGGGGTCGGGCTCGATGTACAGGTGGATGAGCGCCGCGACGCCGTCGCGCTCGAACTCGCCGATCGTGCGCAGGAAGCCGGGGATGTCGGCGACGGCCTCGACGCGGGCGAGCGTGTCGGCCAGCGGGGCCGCACCCTGCGCCTCGATGCGCTCGGTGTCCATGAAGCTCGTGTAGAGGTCGCCGATCTTGCGGGCCTCCGTGCCGGCCTCGGCCTGCTGCGACTCCTCGACGATCGCGTGGACGTCCTTCTCGGCCTGCTCCGCGATCAGGTGGAACGAGCCCCAGCGCGCCTTGTCTTCGGGGATGTCCGTCCGCTCGATCCACGAGCCGTTGACGTAGCGGAACAGATCATCCTGAGGGCGGATCTCGGCGCTGAGTTCCTCGAGCGCGAGACCGGAGCGGGGGGCGTCGGTCATGCGTTCCAGGTTAGCCGCCCGGCCGACCACGGGAAGCCGCGCGCCGACACCGTAGCGGGGTCGTTACCCGTCACCGCCCGCCTCGAGGGGACGGGGATGCCGCATCCGGGCGTCAGCGGCCCGCCCTAGGCTCGGAGGGTGACGAGCGCCCGCGACACCCTGAACCGCGACATCCTGCGGCTCGCCGTGCCGGCGCTCGGCGCACTCATCGCCGAGCCGCTGTTCCTCATCGTCGACTCAGCGCTGGTGGGGCACCTCGGCGTCGTGCCGCTCGCCGGGCTCGGCATCGCGTCGGCGGTGCTGCAGACGATCGTCGGGCTCATGGTGTTCCTCGCCTACTCGACGACGCCCGCCGTCGCGCGGCGCTTCGGAGCCGGCGACCCGTCGCGCGCCGTGTCGGTGGGCATCGACGGCATGTGGCTCGCCCTCGGGCTCGGCGCGGTGCTCGCCGTCGTCGGGTACCTCGCGACGCCGTTCCTCGTGACGCTGTTCGGCGCTTCGCCGGAGGTCGCGGAGCAGGCCGAGATCTACCTCGGCATCTCGATGTGGGGCCTGCCCGCGATGCTCGTGGTGTTCGCGGCGACCGGCTTGCTGCGCGGCATGCAGGACACCGTGACCCCGCTGTGGATCGCCGGCCTCGGCTTCGGCGCCAACGCGCTGCTCAACTGGCTGTTCATCTACGGCTTCGGCTGGGGCATCGCGGGCTCCGCGTTCGGCACGGTCGTGGCGCAGTGGGGCATGGTCGCCGCCTATGTGCTCGTCGTCGGCCGCCTTGCGCGCCGGCACGAGGCATCCGTCCGCCCCCAGCGCGACGGCGTGCGCGGGTCGGCGAAGTCGGGCGGGTGGCTGTTCCTGCGCACGGT
Source organism: Microbacterium sp. NPDC058389 (assembly GCF_042722305.1). NCBI lineage: Bacteria > Bacillati > Actinomycetota > Actinomycetes > Micrococcales > Microbacteriaceae > Microbacterium > Microbacterium sp. NPDC058389. The sequence goes on along the minus strand of NZ_JBHXJQ010000003.1, from coordinate 189,474 downwards.
GTCGCTGCGCGTCGCACTTCTCGCGACGGTGGGCGTCGCGACCGGCCTCGGCACCGACGAACTGGCCGGGTGGCAGGTCGCGTTCACGATCTTCTCGACGGCGGCGTTCGCGCTCGACGCGCTCGCGATCGCCGCGCAGGCCCTCGTCGGCAAGGGCCTCGGAGCCGAGGACCCGCACACCGTGCGCCGCGTGCTCGGTCGCACCGTGGCCTGGGGTGCGTGGTTCGGCATCATCACCGGCGTGCTCATCGGCGCCCTGTCGGGCGTGATCGGACTCCTGTTCACGGGGGATGCCGCGATCGCGGCGCTCGTGCAGCCTGCGCTCATCGTGCTCGCCGTGGCCCAGCCGGTGTGCGGCGTGGTGTTCGTGCTGGACGGCGTGCTGATCGGCGCCGGCGACGCGAAGTACCTCGCGATCGTCGGGGTGATCAACCTCGTGCCGTTCGTGCCCGCGCTCGTGATCATCGCCGCGCTGCAGCCGACCGGCGCGGCGGGCCTCGCGTGGCTCGCCGTCGCGTTCTTCGGCGTCTACATGCTGGCGCGCCTGCTCACCCTGGGCTGGCGTGTGCGCGGCTCCACCTGGATGACGGTCGGCGCCTGACAGGGGTCACGCCCAGCGGCGGCACCATTCGTACATCACGACCGCGGCCGCCGCGCTCGCGTTGATGGACCGCGTCGAGCCGTACTGCTCGATCTCGACGGTGGCAGCGGACGCGGCGAGCGCGTCGGGTGACAGCCCCGGGCCCTCCTGCCCGAACAGCAGCACGCACGCCTCGGGCAGATCGGCGGCCGGCAGCGTCACCGAGCCCTCGACGTTGTCGATCGCGATGATCGGAAGGGATGCCGCAGCCGCCCACTCCGCGAACGCCTCGACGGTCTCGTGGTGGCGGACGTGCTGGTACCGGTCGGTGACCATGGCTCCGCGGCGGTTCCAGCGGCGCTTGCCGATGATGTGCACCTCGGCGGCGAGGAAGGCATTGGCGCTGCGCACGATCGAGCCGATGTTCATGTCGTGCTGCCAGTTCTCGATCGCCACGTGGAAGCCGTGGCGGCGCTCGTCGAGGTCGGCGACGATGGCATCCATCGTCCAGTAGCGGTAGCCGTCCACGACGTTGCGGGCGTCGCCGTGCGCGAGCAGCTCGGCGTCGTAGCGCGGGTCGTCGGGCCACTCCTCCGGTCCCCCGGGCCACGGCCCGACCCCCACCGGCAGCGTGGGCTCGGGCGGTTCCGCGTGCGGCGCGGGCTGGTCAGGTGACGTCACCGGCCCAGGCTAGCCCGCGCGGGCGCGTCGAGGATTCAGGAGGATGGCGCTCTCCGGCGCGCGGCCACCGGCGTGGCGTCGCGTCGATCCTGAATGTTCGACGGCGAGCTCGCCGCACCTCTTTTCGGCGTACCGAAAACAGGGTAAGTTTTCGGTATGCCGAAAACTGCCACGGCTCCGGATGCCGCCACCGCCGTGCGCCGAACCCCGAGCTTGACGCGCGCCGCGTGGCTGATCGGCCCCGCGCTCGTCGCGGGCGTCGCCTATCTCGATCCCGGCAACGTCGCCAGCAACATGACCGCCGGCGCCCGGTACGGCTACCTGCTGGTGTGGGTCGTCGTGCTCGGCAACGTCATGGCATGGCTCATCCAGTACCTGTCGGCCAAACTCGGGATCGTCACGGGCCGCAGCCTGCCCGAGACGCTGGGGACCCGCATCCGTCGCCCCTGGGCGCGCCGGGCGTACTGGCTGCAGGCCGAGCTCGTGGCGATGGCCACCGACATCGCCGAGGTGATCGGTGGGGCCGTCGCACTCAACCTGCTGTTCGGCGTGCCGCTCGTGTGGGGCGGCGCGATCACGGGCGCCGTGTCGATCGCGCTGCTGCTGATCCAGTCACGGCGCGGCCCACGCACGTTCGAGTTCGTCGTCATCGGGCTGCTGGCGATCATCGCCGTGGGGTTCACGTTCGGCGTGCTGGTGGCGCCGCCCGACGCAGCAGGCGTGGTCGGCGGCCTCGTCCCCCGTTTCGAGGGCACCGACTCCGTGCTGCTCGCGGCCTCGATCCTCGGCGCGACGATCATGCCGCACGCGATCTACGCGCACAGCGCCCTGGCGCGCGACCGCTTCGCGCCGGCGCAGCCGGCGATCGATGCCGACCGTGCGCCACGCTTCGTCTCGCTCGTTCCTCGCTCGCTCAGCGACCGGAGGGACGGCCGCTCCGCTCCTCGCTCGCTCAGCGACCGGAGGGACGGCCGCTCCGCTCCTCGCTCGCTCAGCGACCGGGACGACCGCACCGTGGCGCCCTCGCTCAGCGACCGGGTGTCCGAGGACCGGCCGGCGGGCGAGCGAGGAGCGCGCGAGACGACCCTCCCCCACCATCCGCTCAGCGACCGCACCACGGCCGACCCGACGCTCGACGAGCTGCGCGGCATCCCGACCCGCCGTCTGCTGCGCGCGACGAAGTGGGACGTGTCGATCGCGATGCTCATCGCGGGCACCGTCAACCTGTGCATCCTGCTGCTCGCGGCGGCGAATCTCGCGGGCGTGCCCGGCACGGACTCGCTCGAAGGCGCCTACGCCGCGCTGTACGCGGGCCTCGGTCCCCTCGTCGCGACGCTGTTCGCGGTGGGACTGCTCGCGAGCGGCCTGGCCAGCACGTCGGTGGGCGCGTACGCGGGCGCCGAGATCATGCACGGCCTGCTGCACATCCGGGTGCCGCTGCTGGCGCGGCGGCTCGTGACCCTGATCCCCGCGCTCATCATCCTCGCCCTCGGCTTCGACCCCACGGTCGCCCTCGTGTTGAGCCAGGTGGTGCTGTCGTTCGGCATCCCGTTCGCGCTCGTGCCGCTGGTGGCCCTCACCGCGAACCGCGACGTGCTGGGCCCGTTCCGCAACCGCGTGTGGACGACGATCGCGGGGGTGGCGGCATCCGTCTTCCTCATCGCGCTCAACGGCGTGCTGCTGTTCCTCGTCCTCACCGGCTGACGGCCCCCGGGTACCCTGGGGGCCGTGCCCTCACCCGCGGTCGATGACTACCTGAAGACGATCTACCACCACACCGAGTGGCAGGACGACCGCATCACGCCGTCGCAGCTGGCCGCGGAGCTCGGGCTCGCCCCGTCGAGCGTCACCGAGATGGTGCAGAAGCTCGCCGCGCAGGGCCTGGTGACCCACCGGCCGTACGGCCCGGTGTCGCTGAGCGAGGCCGGCGAGCTGCGGGCCGCCGCCATCATCCGCCGCCACCGGCTCATCGAGACGTGGCTGGTGCGCGAGTTCGGCTACTCGTGGGACGAGGTCCACGACGAGGCCGAGGTGCTCGAGCACGCCATCAGCGACCGCCTGCTCGAGGGAATCGACGAGCGTCTCGGTCGGCCTCGCTTCGACCCGCACGGCGATGCGATCCCGGATGCCGCCGGCCACGTCCATCGCGAGCCGTTCGTGCTGCTCGGCTCGGCGCCGGCGGGCCATGTCGGCAGGGTGCTGCGGGTGAGCGACCGCGACCCCGAGCTGCTGCGCGCGGTGGAGTCGGCCGGGGTGGCCGTCGGGGCATCGGTGACGGTGACGGATGCCGCCTCTCTGCGCATCGGCGATGCCGAAGTGGCCCTGCCCGGGGCCGCAGCCGACGCCATCTGGCTCAGCGCCTGAGCACCTGCCCCACGCGTCCGGGCGTCAGAAGAACAGGACGCCGGCGAGGTAGCTGACGCCCATCGTGCCGAGGCCCACGATCAGGCTGCGGATCAGCATGCGCACCGCCGACAGCCGGCCGACGCCCGCAGCCACGAGCGAGGTCAGCGCGAGCGACACCACGACCGCGACGACGATCGCCCAGGTCTCGATCGCGACCGGTGCGAGGAACGTGATGAGCACGGGGATCGCCGCGCCGATCATGAACGCAATCGCCGTCTCCAGCCCCGCCCACCACGGCGCGGACGCGTGTGTGATCTCTTCGATGCCGTGCTCGGCGTCGAGCTGGGCCGCCAGCGCGTCGCGCGTCATGAGCTGCTGGGCCACCTCGTGCGCGAGCTCGGGCGTCAGGCCGCGCCCCTCCCAGTGCGCGGCGAGCTCGGCCAGCTCGCCCTGGGGATCGCGCTCGATCTCGGACTGCTCCTCGGCGGCGAGCTCGAGCTCGGACTCGCGTTCGGCGGCGACCTCGGCCCACTTCGCTCCGCCGGCGCTCAGGCCGCCGGCGAGCATCGCGGCGATCGAGGTGAACAGCAGCAGCCGGTCACCGGCGCCGGCGCCCGCGAAGCCCTGCAGCAGACCGGCGGTCGCGATGATGCCGTCGTTGGCATCGATCGCCCACGAGGTCTCGCGCACGCGCGCGACCAAGCGCGACCACCACGACGTGTCCTCGGCCATCCGACCTCCTGCGGTCAGTCTGGCAGGGGGCCGCCGGCATCCGCCCGCGACACAGGGCGCACGAGGTCGGAGGTCGTCCACGACACGCCGGCACCGCTGCTCTGCACCCGGCCCGTCACGCAGAACCCCCTGCGCCCTGCACGGGGTTCTGCCGGGCTCAGCGGTGGGCGGAGAGGCTCGCGGCCTTCGCGAACGGCCAGCGCACCCCGGTGGCGGTCTCGGCGAACGACCACAGGCGCGCGGCGATCTCGGGATCGCGCGTGACCTTGGCGGCGGTCTGCCGGCGCGGCTCGCCACGCGAGCCGGTGCGGGGGCCCCAGAACTCGCCGCCCTCGATGTCGGGGTCGGTGAGCGCACGCACGAGGGGCCACGCGCCGTGCTCCTTCGACTGTGCGGCGACGGCCTGGAGGTTGTCGGCGAACCGCTTGGCGCGCGACGGCTCGTTGACGCCCACGATGCCGGGCGTGCGGCCGCCGGTCGAGTAGCCGGGGTGCGCGACGACGCTCTCGACCCGGACGCCCGCCTCGCGCAGCCGGCGGTCGGCCTCGAACCCGAACGAGGTCGTCGCGACCTTGGACTGCACGTAGGCCCGCCACGCGGAGTAGCCGTCCTTGAGCTGCGGGTCGACGGGGTCGTACGGGGTGAGCGCGGTCGACATGCTGCCCACCCACACCATGCGGCCGGAGGCCTCGGCGAGCGCGGTCAGCAGCTCGCCGGCGAGGGCGAAGTGTCCGAGGGCGTTGGTGGCGAACACGACCTCGTTGCCGTCGATCGTGGTCTCGCGGGTCTTGGGCGCGTGCACGATGCCGGCGTTCAGCAGCACGCCGTCCAGACCCCCGCGCCCGCGGACGCTCGCGGCCGCGGAGCGCACCGAGCCGAGGTTGGACGTGTCGAGGATGAGCGGCTCGGTGGCGTCGGGTGCGGCATCCACGACCCTCCGCCGGATCGCGGCGCGCGCGGCCGACAGGCGGTTGGGGTGGCGGGCCGACATGAGGACCTTCGCGCCCGCGCGCACGAGCTGCTCGGACGCGAAATACCCGAGCCCGGCGTTGGAGCCGGTCACGAGGTACACGCGACCTGACAGGTCGGGAAGGCTGCGGGGGTCCCACGTCACGGCTTCGACCCTACGCCCGCGGCGCACCTAGTCTGGACGCATGCGCACGCGGTCCGACATCGAATGCTGGCTCACCGACATGGACGGCGTGCTGGTGCACGAGAACACGCCGATCCCGGGCGCCTCCGAGCTGCTCGAGCAGTGGCGCGAACAGGGCGTCCCGTTCCTCGTGCTGACGAACAACTCGATCTTCACGCCACGCGATCTGTCGGCCCGGCTGCGGTCCTCGGGGCTCATCGTGCCCGAGGAGGCGATCTGGACCTCCGCCCTGGCCACCGCCGATTTCCTCCGCTCGCAGATGCCGGGCGGATCGGCGTTCGTGATCGGCGAGGCCGGCCTGACGACCGCACTGCACGAGGCCGGGTTCATCATGACCGAGACCGACCCCGACTACGTGGTCGTCGGCGAGACCCGCAACTACTCGTTCGAGGCGATCACGAAGGCGATCCGCTTCATCGGCGCCGGCGCACGGTTCATCGCGACGAACCCCGACGCGACCGGGCCTTCGACCGAGGGCGTGCTGCCGGCGACGGGCGCGATCTCGGCGCTCATCACGAAGGCGACCGGCATGGAGCCGTACGTCGTCGGCAAGCCGAACCCGATGATGTTCCGCTCGGCGCTCAACCGCATCGGCGCGCACTCCGAGAACACCGGCATGATCGGCGACCGCATGGACACCGACGTCGTGGCCGGGATCGAGGCGGGCCTGCACACTGTCCTCGTGCTCTCGGGCATCAGCGACGCGGCCGAGATCGCCCGCTACCCGTTCCGTCCCGACGAGGTCCTCACGTCGGTGGCCGAGCTGCTTGACCTGGACCCCGTGGAGTCCGAGGACCCCGAGCTGCTCTGAGCACTCGCGCGGAGACTCGCGCGTCTCCCGCATGTCCCACGGGATCGGTTCACCTGCGCTGGACGCGCTCACCGAGCTGCAATCACCGCACGCCCAGCGCAGGTGGACCCATTCCGTGGGGTTCCTGCTCACGTCGCCCGCGCGATCCGGCAGGGGGATGCCGGGGCTCGCGGCATCCACTCCCCTGCCCGGCGCGCTCGCGGACGACCAGCCGCGGGCGGGAGCGGGGCGTCGGGCTTCCGCAGCGCCCGCCGCCCCGCTCCGGTCTCTCAGGCCGCGACGACCGTGCGGACGTCGAGGTCCGCCGCGTCGAGCCGCGCGCGCAGGTCGGCGTCGATCACGAGGTCGGCCGCCGCGAGCAGCTCCTCGAGCTGGGCCACCGTCGTCGGCCCGATGATCGGGATCACCGGCACCTCCCCGCCGAGGAGCCATGCGAGGGCCACCTGGTTGGCCGTCGCTCCGAGCTCGGCGGCGACGTCGTGCAGCACGCGCACGCGATCGCGGTTCGACGCGTGGCGCATGGGCGCCCACATCGGCTTGTCGTCCCGCGTGAACGCCCCCTGGTGTAGAGGCGAGTACGCCGCGATGGTCAGCGGCGGGCGACCGTCGACGCCGGTGGAGGCGACGTAGTCGAGCAGGTCGACCGTGACGTCGCTGGTGCGGCCGGCCGCCGGGCTCGCGTAGACGTAGCTGTACCCCTGCTGGACGAGTCCGTAGGGATCGACGCCCTGGCGCAGTGCCTCCTCGCGCGCCTCGACGAGGCGCCACACGGCGATGTTCGAGATGCCCGAGATGCCGACGAGGCCCTCTCGCTGCAGCTCGCCGAACGCGGCGACGGTCTCGGCCACCGGCGTCTCGCGATCGTCGACGTGGCCGTACAGCACATCGAGGCGGTCGATGCCGAGGTGGCGCAGGCTCTCGCGGGCCTGGCGGGCGACGACCTCGGCCGACAGGCCTTCGAAGTTGGTCGGCTCGACGTTCTGCAGAGGCAGCGCCGGGTCCTTCTTGGCGGCGCCGAGCTTGGTCGCCAGGCGCACGTCGCCGAGGCCGCCGCGCCGGCGGATCCACTCGCCGAGCACGTCCTCGCTGTCGCGGCCGTGACCGCCGACCCAGGCGTTGTAGTTGTTCGCGGTGTCGACGAAGGTGCCGCCGGCGTCCACGAAGCGGTCGAGGACCGCGAAGGAGGTCGCGGCATCGACGCGGGTGCCGAAGAACATCGTGCCCAGGCACAGGGCGGAGACGTCGAACGACGTCGAGCCGTTGGAGATGGTGCGGTTCTGCATGGCAGTCCTTTCGGTGGGGTGCCTCCATCGTGGAACCTCTGCGGTCTGGGAGTACGATCCGATCAAATGGTGAACATCCAGACCAATTCGATCGCGTGGGAGACGCTCCTCGACCTCGCCGCGTACGACGGCCCCCGGCACGTGCGGCTCGAGCTGGCGGTGCGGGATGCCGTCGCCTCGGGTCGCCTGCCGGCCGGGGCGGCCCTCCCCCCGAGCCGCCTGCTCGCCGCGTCGCTCGGCGTCTCACGGTGGGTCGTCACCGAGGTGTACGGCCGGCTCACGGCCGAGGGGATCCTCGACGCCCGCACCGGATCCGCGACGCGGGTGGCCGCCTCGGTCGGGATCACCGCGCCACGGCCGGCGTCGGCGCCCGCCGCGCCGCTACGGCGGCCGCGCTTCGACCTCGTCCCCGGTGTGCCGGACCTGCGCCACGCACCCCGGGCGCTGTGGCTGCGGGCGATGACCGAGACGTTGGCCGAGACGCCCGACGCTGAGCTGTTCCGGCTCGACGGCGAGGTGCCGGCAGCACGCGCCGCGGTCGCGGCGTACCTGTCGCGCTCGCGCTTCGCGCGCGCCGACGCCTCATCGGTGGTGGTGACGCACGGCGCGACGGACGGCATGCGCCGCATCGCCCGCACGCTGCGCGGGCTCGGACACGCCGCCCTGCTCGTCGAAGACCCGTCGTGGGCGCGCATGCGCCAGGTCGCCGCCGCGGAGGGCCTGGCCTCGGTGCCCGTGCCGGTCGACGAGCACGGGGTCGACGTCCCGGCGATGGTCGCGGCATCCACCCGCACCGGCGCCCGCGCGGCCCTCGTCACGCCGGCGCACCAGTTCCCCGTCGGCGCCGCGCTGTCGCCCGAACGCCGCGAGGGGCTGCTGGCGTGGGCGCGGGCGGTCGACGGCGTCGTGGTCGAGGACGACTACGACGCCGAGTTCCGCTACGACCGCCGCCCGATCGGCGCGCTGCAGGCGATGGCCCCCGACCGCGTCGTGCTGGTCGGCAGCCTCAGCAAGACGGCCTCCCCTGCCTTCGGGGTCGGCTGGCTCGTGCTGCCGACGTGGCTGCAGGGGACGATCCGGGATGCCGGTGCCGCGACCCCCTCGACGCTCGACCAGCTCGCGCTCGCGCGGTTCCTCACGACGGGCGGCCTCGACCGGCACCTCCGAGCCGCGCGCACCCGCTACCGGCGACGGCGGGAGGCGCTGCTCGCCGAGCTCGGCAGAGCACTGCCGGAGTGCCCGGTCTCGGGTATCGCCGCAGGCCTGCACGTCGTCCTCGATCTGCCGCCGGGCGTGCGGGCTGCGGACGTCGTCCGCGGCGGGGAACAACACGATCTCGGCCTGTCCGACATCCGCCGCTACCGTGTCTCGCCGGACGCCCCGGCACCCGAACGCCTCGTGCTCGGCTACGGCGACCTCGCCGATCCGCTGGTCGCCGAGGCCGTGCGCCTGCTCGCGCAGGTCGTGCGGAACGCCGGACGCGGCCTGTAGGGTCGCGGCATGATCTCGCAGTCCGACCAGACGCTCCTGCTGGCGGTCTCGGCCGTCATCGTCCTCGCCACGCTCATCGTCGTCGTGTGGCAGCTCTGGCGCGGCCGCGGCAAGCGGGACGACTGAGCCTCAGCGCGAGACCAGGGCCTCGTCGTCGACGCGGCCGAGCTTGTCGGGGTTCGCGATGGAGTAGATCTGCGTGACGCGCCCGTCCTCGACGGTGAGGGTGACGACGCCCGCCAGCACCCCGTCGAGCTCCATGCGGATGCCGGGCAGGCCGTTGATCCACGTCGGCGAGGCGACGAGCGTGCCGGTGACCTTCGACATGCTCCCGACGAGGTAGCGCGCCAGCTTGTCGGAGCCGATGATCGGCCGCCGTGCGGCCCCGCGGACCTTGCCGCCGCCGTCCGCCACCGACACGACGTGGGGCGCCATGACGTCCATGAGCCCTTGGAGGTCACCCGTGTTCAGCGCCGCCACGAAGCGCTCGACGACCTCCTCGTGCTCCGCGGGCATCACGGGGACGCGCGGGCGCCGGGCGGCGACATGGTCCTTCGCGCGGTGCGCGATCTGCCGCACCGCCGCGGGGCTCTTGCCGACGGCATCCGCGATCTCGTCGTAGGGGACGTCGAACACCTCGCGCAGCACGAACACCGCCCGCTCCGCCGGCCCCAGGGTCTCGAGCACCGTGAGCATCGCGATCGACAGGCTCTCGGCCAGTTCGACGTCCTCCGCCACGTCGGGGCTCGTGAGAAGCGGCTCGGGCAGCCACTCGCCGACGTACTCCTCCCGGCGGCGCGAGAGCGTGCGCAGGTGGTTGAGCGCCTGCCGCGTCACGATGCGCACCAGGTAGGCGCGCGGCTCGGCCACCGTGGCGTGGTCGACAGCGGCCCACCGCAGCCACGACTCCTGCAGCACGTCCTCGGCGTCGGCGGCCGACCCGAGCATCTCGTAGGCGACGGTGAACAGCAGGTTCCGGTGCACGACGAACGGGTCGTCGGCGAGGGGCATGCTCATGCGCGCGAGCCTACGCGGGCGATCCGACGGCGGGGCGCTGCGCGAGCGGTGCCAGCCCGCACGCGTCGGCGAACTCCTCGGAGTGGATGCCGAGCGCCACGTTCATGCGGGCCGACATGTTCATGAACGCGACGCGTGCCGCCAGCTCCACGAGTCCTGCGGCACCGAGGTCGGTCAGCAGCGCGTCCGACAGCTCGTCGGTCACCGCCGGCGGGGTCTGGCTGGCCGCCTCGGCGTACTCCATCACGCGACGCTCCCGCGGCGTGAAGACCGTCGCCTCGCGCCAGCGCGGCACCTGGCGCACCTTGGCCTCGTCGAGGCCGTGGTTGTGCGCCAGGAAGTAGTTGTAGTCGAGGCAGAAGCTGCAGCCGATCGTCGCGGCCGCCGCCATCACCGCGTACGACGCGAGGTCGGGGTCGAGCTCGTGCCAGCCCTCGGTCTTGCGACCGATGCTCATCGAGTCCTTCATGACGCCCTGGTGGTGCCACAGCACGCCGAGGGAGTCGGGGACCTTGCCCGCCATCTTGCGGGCCATCGCCTTGATGGCGGCTCCCTTCAGGCCGGTGATCTCCGCCGCGGGGATGCGAGTGGTGCTCATGTCTTCCTCCATGTCGTGGAACGAGTCCTTCGCACATGGAGACACCGGCCGCCGCCGGCGTGTGACACTCCTCGGCGGATTACTGCGGCGAGAGCCCCAGATCGTCGAGGTCGATCGCGGCGAGCCACTGCAGGCCCTCGGCCTCGACGGCGGCCTGCGCCCCGGTCTTGCGGTCGACGATGACGGCCACCGCGACGGGCTCGGCGCCTTCGCGGCGCAGCGCCTCGACGGCCTTGAGCGCCGACTGCCCGGTGGTCGAGGTGTCCTCGACGACGACGACGCGCTTGCCCGCGATGTCGGCGCCCTCGACCTGGCGGCCCCGGCCGTGGTCCTTGGGCTCCTTGCGCACGACGAACGCGTCGAGCGGGGCCTCGGTGCGCGCCGACTCGTGCATCACGGCATTGGCGATCGGGTCGGCCCCGAGCGTCAGCCCGCCGACGGCGACGATGCCGTCGACGTCGCGGATGAGGTCGAGCATGATGCGCCCGATCGCGGGGGCGGCGCGGTGGTCGAGCGTGAGCTTGCGCATGTCGACGTAGTACGTCGCCTTCTTGCCGCTGGACAGCGTGAAGTCGCCGTGGAACACCGCCTCGTCCTGGATGAGGCCGATGAGGCGCTGGCGGTCGGCTTCGAGCTCGGGCGTGGAGGCGGCGGTCATGCCGTCGATTCTACGGATGCCGCATCCGCACGCCCGAGCCCGGTCGTGGTTCAGCCGAGGAACGTCGCCAGCCAGTCGAGGTCGTCGGCGCGGTCGAGGCGGTACACCCCGCCGGTGCCCGCGCACGTGCTGTTCTTGCCGAAGGACGTGACGCCGGCGATGACGTCGGAGCTGCCGATGAAGTTCGGGCCGCCCGAGTCGCCCGAGCACGTCCCGCCGGTGTGCGCGTTGTTCGACAGGATCAGCGAGCCGTCACCGGTGTAGCCGGTGTTGATCGAGATGAGCTGCGGGGTCGAGACCATGCGCAGGCGCTCGGACTGGGTCTTCCACGACGCGGCGTCGGGGAAGCTCTTCTGCAGGCCGTAGCCGACGGCGGTGAAGGTGCGGTCCTGCTTGCCCTTCTTGCTCGCGAGCACGTCGAGCTGGTTGAGCGCCGGCAGCGACGCGTAGTGGTCGAGGATCACCGGCTCGTCGAGCACGACGACGCCGAGGTCGTAGAGATAGAACGCCGCGTCGTCGTACTGCGGGTGCGTGTACGGCGTGCCCGACACCTCGCCGGTGGTCGGGTAGCCGTGGGCCGCGGCATCCCTCACGTCGTCGTCGAACCACAGTTCGACGTGGGTCGCCCCGAACGTGCAGTGGCCCGCCGTGACGTACACCGTCGGCGACACGAGCGTGCCGCTGCAGCGCCAGGCCGGGCCTTCGTCGTCGAAGGCGACCATGAGGCCGACGTTCGGGTGACCGTCGCCGTCGGGGACACCGTCGGTGATGGCCTGGGCCGGTGTGCCGACCGACAGGAACAGCAGAGCCGCTGCGGCAGCGGCGAACGCGAGCGCGGGTTTGCGCATGTCATACCCCTTCCCTGGGTAGCGCGAGCCTCTCAGCCCCCGGCGGGTCTGGCAAGGGGGCCGACGTCGGCGGCCCCGCATAGGCTTGACCCCATGCGCCTGGCCACCTGGAACGTCAACTCGATCCGCGCGCGGGTCGACCGCATCGTCGACTTCGCGGTGCGCGAGCACATCGACGTGCTCGCGATGCAGGAGATCAAGTGCAAGACCGAGCAGTTCCCGTTCGACCGGTTCGAAGAGGCCGGGTTCCACGTCGAGGCGTACGGCTTCTCGCAGTGGAACGGCGTCGCGATCGCCAGCCGCGAGCCGATCTCGGACGTGCGTACGGCGTTCCCCGGCATGCCCGGCTTCGAGAAGGGCCACAACGGCCCGGACGCCCCGCAAGAGGCCCGCGCGATGGGCGCGACCATCGGCGGCGTCGAGGTGTGGAGCCTGTACGTGCCGAACGGCCGGTCGCTGGGCGACCCGCACTACTTCTACAAGCTGGACTGGCTGTCGGCGCTCGAGCAGTACACGCGCGAGTCCCTGACGGCGAACCCCGACCTGCCGCTGGCCCTCGTCGGCGATTTCAACATCGCCCCGACGGATGCCGACAACGGCGACCCGACCGTCGTCCAGGGTTTCGCCACCCACGTGTCGCCGCCCGAGCGCGAGGCGTTCGCGGCCCTCGAGGCGGCCGGCCTGCAGGACGTCGTTCGCCCGCTCATCCCGACCGGCTTCACCTACTGGGACTACAAGCAGCTGCGCTTCCCCCGCAACGAGGGCATGCGCATCGACTTCATCCTCGGCTCGCACGCCATCGCCGACGCCGTGACCGGCGCGACGATCCACCGCGACGAGCGCAAGGGTGAGGCGCCCAGCGACCACGTGCCGGTGGTCGTCGACCTCGACCTCGAGGGTGAGGACGACGACGACCGTCCGATGATCTTCTGACCGCTCAGCTCGCGGCCGCGTCTGCGGCCGCCTCCGCGGCGGCCAGCAGGACGCACGTGGCGACGGCATCCATTGCGGCACGCACCTCGTCCAGCGGCGGCATGCTCGGCGCGAGGCGGATGTTGCGGTCGAGCGGGTCGTCGCCGTGGGGGAAGGTGGCGCCGGCCGGCGTGAGCGCGACGCCCGCCTGCTTCGCAAGCTCCACCACGCGGGCAGCCGTGCCGGGGACGACGTCGAGCGAGACGAAGTAGCCGCCCTTCGGCCGCGTCCACGACGCGACTCCGCGCCCGCCGAGGCGCGACTGCAGCACCTCTTCGACGACGGCGAACTTCGGCGCCAGGATGCCGCGGTGCCGGCGCATGAGGGCGCGCACGCCGTCCGCGTCGCCGAAGAACAGGACGTGGCGCAGCTGGTTGAGCTTGTCCGGACCGATCGACTGGACGCCGAGGTGACGCGTGTACCAGGCGATGTTGTCGGGCGAGGCCGCCAGGAACGAGACGCCGGCACCGGCGAACGTGATCTTCGAGGTCGAGGCGTACATCAGCACGCGGTCGGGGTTGCCTGCGGCGACGGCGAGTCCGAGCGCGTCGGCCGATACGGTCTCTTCGTCGGTGAGGTGGTGCAGCGCGTAGGCGTTGTCCCACATGATGCGGAAGTCGGCGGCCGCTGTCGGCATCGAGACGAGCCGTCGGGCTGTCTCGGCCGAGACGACCGAGCCGTCCGGGTTGGCGTAGGTCGGCACCACCCAGATCCCCTTGATCTGCGGGTCGTCGGCGACGAGTCGCTCGATCAGGTCGATGTCGAGCCCGTCGGCGGTCTGCGGGACGGGGATCATCTCGATCCCGAGCTCCTGGGTCACAGCGAAGTGGCGGTCGTACCCGGGGACCGGGCAGAGGAACTTCACGGACGCTTCGCGCCCCCACGGCCGGGACGAGCCGGGCACCCCGAACAGCACCGCGTACACGAGGGTGTCGTACATGAGCGTCAGACTGGCGCTGCCCTGCGCGAGCAGCTGGGCGGCGGGCACGCCGAGCAGCTCCGAGAAGATCGCGCGCAGCTCAGGCAGCCCTTCGAGTCCGCCGTAGTTGCGCACGTCGGTGCCGTGCGCGTCGGTCACCTCCGCCCCGGGAAGGCTCAGCAGATCGGCCGAGAGGTCGAGCTGCTCGGCCGACGGCTTGCCGCGCGTCAGGTCGAGCCGCAGGCCCTGCTGAGCCAGTTCGGCGTAGGCGGCGCGGCAGGCGTCGAGGTCGAGGGGGGCGAGAGGTGCGGGGGCGGTCACGAGAGGCGACTCTACGCGCGAGAGGCACGTCGCATCGATGGATGCCGCCCACCGCGGCCGACCGGCAGCAGCGGGTGGCGGCATCCGTGTTGAGAAATAATCGTGGAGCGCGTCATGAAACGCGTTCGCGGGCGTCTTGCTGTGTGTCCCCCCATTGCGCATGGGCCCGCTCACCAGCGGTTTCCCAGCGCGTGTCGTTAGCCTGGCGCCGATCTGCCGTCGCCGGCCGAGCCCCCGAAGCGCCATCCGGCGAGGAGATAAGTGACCACCCCCATCCGTGCCGTCGCCGACGGCCCGCTGCGTGAGCGCTCCGACGAGGAGCTCGTCGTCGCCACGCGCGCGGGCGACGACGCCGCCTACGCGGTGCTGTGGGAGCGTCACGTCGCGAGCGGCCGCAACGCGGCGAGGGCGGTCAGCCCGAACGTCGATCCCGACGACATCGTCTCGGAGGCGTTCACGTCGATCCTCTCCGCCATCCGCAAGGGCGGCGGACCGCAGGAGGGCTTCCGTCCCTACCTGTTCGCGACCATCCGCAACGTCGCGGCGTCGTGGGGGCGCCGCACGCAGGAGACGCCGCTCGACGACCTCGACGAGCGGGCCGCGGACTCGGCCGCCGAGTTCGCGGAGCTGGTCGCCGACCGCTCCGTGCTGGCGCAGGCGTTCCGCGAGCTGCCCGAGCGCTGGCGGGAGCTGCTCTGGTACGTCGAGGTCGAGGGCATGAAGCCGCGCGAGATCGCGCCGCTGCTCGGCATGAGCGCGAACGCGGTCTCGGCTCTCGCCTACCGTGCCCGCGAGGGGTTCAAGCAGGCGTGGCTGCAGGCGCACATCAGCGACCCGGCCCGCCCCGCTGAATGCCGCTGGGTGTGCGAGCTCCTCGTCGCCAGCGAGAAGAAGCCGGTCAGGCGCGGCGATCGCCGACGCCTGGACGCCCATCTCCACGAATGTCAGGCGTGCCGCATCGTCGCGGCCGACCTCGAGCACGTGTCGCAGAAGCTCCGCGTGGTGCTGCTGCCTCTTGTCCTAGGCGGGGCTGGGGCCCTTGCCTACACCTCCGATGCCGCCCCGGCCGCGGCATCGGTGGTCGCCGGATCGCCCACCGGGGGTGGCGGGGCATCCGGCTCCGGGGGACAGGCGCCGGGGGGCGCCTCCGGCGGGGGTGCCGGCGCGGGGGGCGCCGGCACCGCTGCCGTCCCGGTCACGGCGATCGGGATCGGCGTCGGGGTGCTCGCGGTGGCGGCCGTGGCCGCCGTCGCCATCGCGCTCGCGCCGTCGTGGAGTGCACCGGCCCCGCAGCCGGTCGCGGCCGAGTCCACGACGACGGAGGAGGAAGCCGCCGAGCCGGTCGAGTCTGCGCCCGACGACGCGGTGGCGGAGCCCGCCGACGCACCGCCCGCGGACGCCGTCGACGCGCCGGTGGTCGCGCCGCCGACGGCACCGCGGACCGTCGCGCCCGACCGGCCCGTCGACCCCGCGCCGGCGCCGGTGTCCACGCCTGTCGCGCCTGTCACGCCGGTGCCCGAGCCCAGCACCCCGGCACCCGAGCCGAGCACTCCGGCACCCGAGCCGACCACGCCGACCCCGACGCCGACCCCGACGCCGACTCCGACTCCGACGCCGACGCCGGATCCCGAGCCCGTGGTGACCGCGACCGCCCGCCTCGACGCCCCGGCCGATCTGTCGGCACCGGTCCCCGCGCCGATCAGCGGCACCGGCGTCGCCGGGGCGAGCGTCGTGCTGCTCGACGAGGCGGGGACGGTCCTCGCGCGCACCACGGCGGACGCCGGCGGCCGGTTCTCGGCGGCGATCCCCGGCGATCTGCTCCACCCGGGGATGACCGTGCACGCGGTGCAGACGGCTTCGGGCCTGCGGGAGTCCGCGCCCAGTGCGCCCGTCGGCCCGTTCGCCCTCCCGGTGCCGACCGTCACGTCGTCGGACGGCACGCTCGACGCCCGCCTCGAGGATCTGGACTTCGACTTCCGCGCCGACGACCTGACGCTGCTGCTGAGCGGGCAGCGAGGTCAGACGGTGGCCGTTGCGGTGGACGGTGTCTGGACCGGAAACCTCCACACGCTCACCGGCGCGCCGCTGCGCCGCGTCGTGTACGACGTGTCGCCCGGCGACCACGTCCTCGGCATCCGCTACGTCGACGCCGCCACCGGCCGCGAGGGCCGTGTCGCGTACGTCACTCTGCACGTCTCCGCGCGCTGACCCGCAGCCTCGTTGCACCGGGCGGCGCGTCGACGGTGCGCAATCGGGGACCATGCTCCCCAGGACAGCCTCCTCATCTGAGGGACAGAGCCGAGATGCGGTGCGCACCGCACGTGGGGCTCCGCATCTCGGCTCCCCTCCTCAATTGAGGAACGGGGGAACGGGGCGTCCCGGCCGCCGGCATCCCTCCGCGCGGGACTCAGCTGCCCATCGTGCCCGTCTGCACGGGACCTGCCGCGGGACCGTAGCGCAGCTGCACGACGCCGAGCGGGCCCGACGACGCCGGCTCGAGCAGCGTGACGTTCGCCGGCGCAGCGCCGTCGGGGAAGACCTTCTTGCCCTGGCCGAGCACGACCGGGTACACCCACAGGGTCAGCACGTCGAACAGCTGCTCGCGCAGCAGCGTCTGCGCGAAGTCGATGCTGCCGATCACGTGGATGCTGTCGTGCCGGTCGCGCAGCGCCCGCACCTCCGCCGCCAGATCGGTCCCGAGCTGCGACGAGCCCGCCCAGTCGAGGGAGGGCGTGCCACGCGAGGCGACGTACTTGGGAACCTCGTCGAACTTGCGCCCGATCCCGCCGTCCGGACCGTCGGTGTGGTTCGGCCAGTACCCCGCGAAGATGTCGTAGGTGCGCCGCCCGAGCAGCAGGGCGTCGAGCTCCTCGATGCCCTGCCAGATCGCGGCCCCGATCTGCTCGTCGGGGAACGGCGCCTGCCAGCCGCCGAACGGGAAGCCGCCCGACGGGTCCTCCTCGGGACCGCCGGGCGCCTGCGCGACGCCGTCGAGCGTGGTGAACAGATCGATGTAGATGCGGCCGGTCATGACCGCCTCCCTTCCACGAGGGGGCTCATGCGACGAGCACGACCCCCGGTTCGATGCGGAACGTCTGCGCGAACCGCTCCAGCAGCGTCGCGTCTCCTGCGACGACGGCCAGCACCTCCTGGTCGATCGCCTCGGCCGGTGTCAGCTCACCCGAGATGAGGCGACGGATGCCGGGCCCCGCGGCGAACACCAGCTCGGGCTCGCCCGTGGTCGAGGCCTGGGTCCCGAGCCGCGGATCCACCGGTCGCCCGGCGGGCTGCACCTGCGCGATCCGCAGGCCCGAGGCGTCGACCTGCACGCGCAGCACCACGTCGCCGATGTGCAGCTCGTAGTCGGCCGGAGGGAGCGTGGTCGCGGCATCCCCCCGGAAAGCGGTGCGCAGCGCCATCGTCAGCGAGTCGGCCGTGACCACGTCGTCGGGCTGCGGGTCGCCCATCTGGGCGAAGCCCCACCGGCCGAGCGCGAGCACGATCGGCTCGAGCTCGCGCCCGTACGGCGTCAGCTCGTACACGAGTCCGCAGTGCAGCATCGGCACGCGGCGCACGACGCCGCTCTCCTGCAGCTCCTTGAGCCGTGTGGAGAGGATGTTGGTGGGGATCTTGGGCAGACCCTGCTTGAGGTCGGTGTAGCGGCGAGGGCCGACGAGCAGATCGCGGACGATGAGGAGCGCCCACCGCTCCCCGATCAGCTCGACGGCCGTCGTGACCCCGCAGTACTGCCCGTAGCTGCGGGAGGCCACTTACGCCTGCGCCTGCTCCGACAGATAGGCGTCCGGGCCCTGCTCCACCGCCTGCGGCTCCATGAAGAAGAACTCCACGCCGTTGCCGTCCGGGTCGTCGAGGTCGCGGCTGTACATGAAGCCGTAGTCCTTGGCCTCGGTGGGCTCGACGCCGCCCGCCGCCACACCTGCGGCGATGGCCTTGTCGACGTCCTCGCGGGAATCGCGGCTGAGCGCGATCAGCACCTGGGCCTGCCCGCGCGAGGGGACGACCTGCTTGTCGGTGAAGGTCGCGAAGTAGGCCTCGGTGACCGCCATGAAGTAGACGTTGTCGTCCCAGACGATGCATGCGGCGTTCTCGTCGGTGAACTGCGGGTTGATGCTCGCGCCCAGCGCCGTGTAGAACGCCTTCGACCGCTCGAGGTCGCTCGTCTGGATGTTGACGAAGATGTGCGTCATTGCCGTGCTCCTTGTGCCCGTCTCGGTGTCGCCTCACGCGTTGGCGAGAGTGTCTCACCCGGTTGGTGAGCTTGTCTCACGCGGTTGGTGAGCTTGTCTCACGCGGTTGGTGAGCTTGTCGAACCATAGTTGCAAAAAACAAGCAAGCTTGTCAATAGCAAGTAACGAGATCCCTCTCCCCCGTAAGACGGATGCCGCGACCCGCCGCGATCCGTACCGTGGAGGCATGCCCGACCAGTCGCCCGCCCACCCTCTCCGGCGCACACCGCCGACCCCGCGCGAGCTGCGGGGCGACGTCTGGCTCGCCGCGGGTCTCTTCGTCTCAGCCATCCTGAGCAGCGCGCTCGGGTCCGTCGCCGGCGTCTACGGCGGCGACGCCGCCGAGGGGCTGCAATGGGCGCTGCTGTACGCGCTCGCCCTGACCGCCCCGCTCGCCGTGCGCCGCCGGTATCCCGAGATCGTGGTCGTCGCGGTCGCCGTCGTCTTCTTCGTGGGCGTGACGTTCCGCATCCCCGACCTGTACGTCGCCAACGTCTCGATGTTCATCGCGATGTACACGGTCGGCGCGTGGGTCGACGACCGGCGTCGCGCGATGTGGGTGCGCGCCGCCGTCATCGTGGGCATGTTCGTGTGGCTGCTCGTCACCATGTTCCAGGCCGCCATAGACCCCTCCGACGAGAGCCTCTCCCGGGCCGGGCTCTTCTCGCCGTTCGCGGCCATGATGCTCATCCAGCTGCTCATCAACGCCGCGTTCTTCGGCGGCGCGTACTACATGGGCGACCGCGCGTACGCGGCGGCGATGGAGCGGACCGCCCTCGAACAGCGCACGCGCGAACTCGAGCGCGAGCGCGAGGTGACCGCCGCACAGGCTGTCGCGCTCGACCGTGTCCGCATCGCGCGCGAGCTGCACGACGTCGTGGCCCACCACGTCTCGGCGATGGGGGTGCAGGCGGGCGCCGCCCGCGCGGTGCTGGACCGGGATCCGGATGCCGCCCGCTCCGCGCTCCTCGGCGTCGAGGCGTCGGCGCGCTCCGCGCTGGTCGAGCTGCGGCAGCTGCTGGAGACGCTGCGCACCTCCGCCGCCGATCCGGACGGCGGGTCGACCGTCCATCTGTCGGCGCTGCCCGACCTCGTCGCGCACGCGAATGACAACGGACTGCCCACGACGCTCACGGTCGTCGGCGACCCGCTGCCGCTCCCCGACCTCGTGCAGGTGAACGTGTACCGCATCGCGCAGGAGGCGCTCACGAACGCGCGTCGCCACGGCGGGCCGGATGCCGCCGCCGACGTCCGGCTGCGCTACGGCGACGACACCGTCGAGCTGGAGGTCGTCAACACCGGGCGCGCGGTGATCACGCCGATGCGCCCGGGACTCGGCCTCGTCGGCATGCGCGAGCGTGCCGCCGCGTCGGGTGGCGAGCTCGAGACCGGGCCCCGGTCGCGCGGCGGGTTCCTCGTGCGGCTGCGGGTGCCGCTCGCCGCGCACGCGGAGGCGGTCGCGTGAACGCGCCCATCCGCGTGCTGCTCGTCGACGACCACGCCGTCATGCGCGCGGGGTTCCGCATGATCCTCGAGTCGGCGGGCGACGTCACGGTCGTCGGCGAGGCCTCGACCGGCGTGGAGGCGGTGTCGGCGGCATCCACGCTTCGTCCTGACGTGATCTGCATGGACGTCCAGATGCCCGATATGGACGGACTCGAGGCCACCCGGCGGATCGTCGGGGACGCGGCCGTCGGGTCCGCGGTGGTCGTCGTGACGACCTTCGACCGCGACGACTACCTGTTCGACGCGCTTGCCGCCGGGGCCAGCGGCTTCCTGCTCAAGAACGCCGGGCCCGAGGAGCTCCTCTCGGCGGTGCGCGTCGCCGCCGCGGGCGACGCGCTGCTCGCTCCCGAAGTCACACGACGCGTGATCGCCCGGTTCGCTGCGACGCCGGTGCCGGCCCTTCGGGACTCGCCGGGCACGCTCGCTCCGCCGCCGGCCGCGGCGTCCGCCGAAGCGCACCCCGCCGTCGATCTCACCGAGCGCGAGGCCGAGGTGCTGAGCCTCGTGGCGCAGGCCATGAGCAACGCCGAGATCGCGCAGCGCCTGTACATCGGCGAGGCGACGGTGAAGACGCACGTGTCGAACCTGCTGCAGAAGCTCGGCGCCCGCGACCGCGTGGCCGCCGTCGTGTACGCGCACCGCCACGGGCTGGCCTGAAACGACGGATGCCTCGGCCCCGGAGCCCGCGAGGGGCTCAGGGCCGAGGCATCCGTCGGCTGGAACGGGATCGGCGGGAGGCCGATCCACGAGGGTGTCAGGCCGCGACGGCGACCGGCGCGTAGCGCTCGACGAGAGCGCCGAAGGCCTCGAGGTAAGCCACGAGGAACTCGGCGGTCTGCTCGTTGGTGACCTCGCCGGCCTCGGTGAACAGGCCCGGGGTGCTCTGGACGTAGCCCTCGGGCTGACCGAGCGTCGGAGCGTTGTAGTGGCTGAGGATCGCCTTGAGGTGCTGCTGCGCGGCCGCGGTGGCGATGCCGCCGCCCGACGTGCCGATGACGGCGGTGGGCTTGCCGTTGAACGAGCCCTGGCCCCACGGACGGGCGGCCCAGTCGAGGGCGTTCTTGAGCACACCGGGGATGGAGCGGCTGTACTCGGGCGTGACGATGATGACGCCGTCGACGTCGTCGATGGCCTGCTTGAAGTCGCGCGCGACCTGCGGGTAGTCGGCGTCGAAGTCAGGAGAGTAGAAGGGGAGGTCCGCGATCGGGATCTCGACGAGGGTGGTGCCCTCGGGGGCGAGACGCTCGAGCGCCTTCGCGAGGCGGCGGTTGATCGAGGTCGACGAGATGCTGCCGACGATGTAGCCGATGGTCCGGTCGGTCATGTTCCTGCTCCTTGAAAACAAAAGGCGTCCCCGGCGGGGATCCACCGTGGACGTTCCACATCCATGCAAGCACATGAACCTGGGATCTATTCCGCCGTATGTACACGGGCGTCACATCTCCCCCGCCCCTCCCGGCATCTCCCCCTCGCGGGGGAGGCGCCGCCCCAGGACCTCCCCCTAGCTTCGGAGGAGGACGAAAGGGGACCAGATGCTGCAGCTGAGCGGTGTCACCAAGAGCTACGGCGGACGCCGGGCGCTCGACGGAGTGTCGTTCGACGTGCGACAGGGCCGGCTCACCGGCTTCGTCGGCGGGAACGGCGCCGGCAAGACCACGACCATGCGCATCGTGCTCGGCGTGCTCGCCAAGGACTCCGGGACGGTGACGCTCGACGGCACCGAGGTGACGGCATCCGATCGCCGCCGCTTCGGCTACATGCCTGAGGAGCGCGGTCTGTACCCGAAGATGAAGGTGCTCGAGCACATCGTGTACCTCGCGCGCCTGCACGGCTTCTCGAAGGCGGATGCCACGACCCGCGCCCGCGCGCTGCTCGAGCAGCTCGGACTCGGGGAGCGCCTCAACGACAACGTCGAGACCCTCTCGCTGGGCAACCAGCAGCGCGCGCAGATCGCCGCGGCGCTCGTGCACGACCCCGAGGTGCTGATCCTCGACGAGCCGTTCTCGGGCCTCGACCCGCTCGCCGTCGACGTCGTCGCCGGCGTGCTGCAGGAGCGCGCCGCGGCCGGGGCCGCCGTGCTGTTCTCGTCGCACCAGCTGGACGTCGTCGAACGGCTGTGCGACGACCTCGTCATCATCGCGGGCGGCACGATCCGCGCCGCCGGCGCCCGCGACACGCTGCGCGCCCAGCACTCGACCCGCCGCTTCGAGCTGGTCTCGGCCGGAGACGCCGGCTGGCTGCGCTCCGAGCCCGGCGTCGACGTGCTCGACTTCGACGGCGGCTTCGCCGTGTTCGATGCCGACAGCGACGAGACCGCGCAGCGCGTGCTGCGCCGGGCGGTCGCACAGGGGGATGTCGCGAGCTTCGCGCCACAGCATCCCTCCCTCGCCCAGATCTTCAAGGAGGTCATCCAGTGAGCAACGCACCCGCCGCCACCGGCCTCGGCGCGCCGCAGGCCATCTGGCTCGTCGCCGAGCGCGAGATCGCGTCGAAGCTGCGCAGCAAGGCCTTCGTGATCTCGACCGCGATCCTGCTGCTCGGTGCCCTCGTGCTGGTGATCTGGGGCGGCTTCCAGGCCGCCAACCAGACCGGCACGCCGGTCGCCGTCACCGCAGACGCCCAGCAGTACGTCGAAGGCCTTCCGGGCCTCGAGGTGACCGAGGTCGCCGACAAGACGGCCGCCGAGGCGCTCGTCAAGGACGGCACCGTCGACGCCGCCGTCGTGGGCGACTCGTCGTCGCCGATGGGCTTCACGGTCGTCGCCGACGACACGGCGCCCACGCAGCTGATGCTCACGCTGGCGCAGCTGCCGCCGGTCGAGCTGCTGAACCCGGAGGGCGGCGAGGCCGCCGCGCTCGGCTACATCGCCGCGATCGGCTTCGGCATCGTGTTCCTGCTGGCCGCGTCGCTGTTCGGCAGCACGATCGCGCAGAGCGTCGTCGAAGAGAAGCAGACCCGCGTGGTGGAGCTGCTGATCTCGGCGATCCCGGTGCGCTCGCTGCTCGCGGGCAAGGTCATCGGCAACACGATCCTCGCGATGGGGCAGATCCTGGTGCTCGCCTCGATCGCGATCATCGGCCTCACGGTCACCGATCAGACGGCACTGCTGCAGGGCCTCGGGGCGCCGATCGCGTGGTTCGCGATCTTCTTCCTGTTCGGCTTCATCCTGCTCGCGTCGCTGTTCGCCGCCACCGCGTCGATGGTCTCGCGTCAGGAGGACATCGGGTCGACCACGATGCCGATCACGATGCTGATCATGGCGCCGTACTTCCTCGTGATCTTCTTCAACGACAACCCGCTGGTGCTGACGATCATGTCGTACGTGCCGTTCTCGGCGCCCGTGGGCATGCCGATGCGCATCTTCCTCGGCCAGGCGCAGTGGTGGGAGCCGCTCGTGTCGCTCGTGATCCTGGTCGCCACGTGCGTGGCCGCGATCCTGGTCGCCGCGCGGATCTACCAGAACTCGCTGCTGCGCATGGGCGGCCGCGTGAAGCTCACCGAGGCCCTGGCGGGCTGACGCCCGCGCGGTGCGGATTCGGGATGCCTCGGCCCGGCGCTTCGGCGCCGGGCCGAGGCATCCTCGCGTTCAGGGCTGGGCGGCCAGCTCGTCGGCGGCGGCGGAGCCTGCCGCGACGGTGCGCGTGAGGAAATCGAGGACCGTCTGCAGCTCGTCGGTCGTGAAGTCGTCCATAAGGTCCCCCATCGCCGTGTTCATGCCGGCGAGGAGGTCGAACAGCTCGCGATTGCGGTCGCGCAGGGCGACGACGCGCACACCACGCCGGTCGGCGGGGTCGCGTTCGCGGGCGACCCAGCCGGCGCGCTCGAGTCGGTCGATGACTCCGGTGAGCGTCGCGGGATGGATGCCGGAGCGCTGGGCGAGCTCCCGCGGGCTCAGCGAACCCTCGGCGAAGACCAGGTTGTAGCACTCCAGGTCGGTGTCCTTGAGATCGAGGCGCGCACCGACGCGGCGCTGCAGCACCGACAGCTGCAGCGAGGTGTCGTTGAGCGCGCGGCGGATGCCCGCCTGCACCGCACCCCGGGCGGGGTTGACGGCGGCATCCTCATTTCGTATGGTTTTCATATCATCCGATATTCGAATAGAACGACACTCGTATGACGAGCGTATCGCAGACGACAGGAGCGCGCCCATGTTCTTCGACATCGTCCTCGGGATCGCACAGGCGATCCTCGGACTCTTCTTCCTCTTCGCCGGACTCCCCAAGATCCTCGGGCGCGGGCTCTCGCGCTGGATCGGCTTCGACGCCGTGCCACGCGGACTCACCATCGCGATCGGCACCGCCGAGGTCGCCGCCGGCGCGGCGCTGCTGATCGCGCCCGTGACCGGCCTGCTGCTGTGGAGCGTGCCGCTGGCCGCTCTGGGGATCGCGGCCATCTCGCTGGCCGCGAGCGGCTTCCACCTCCGGGAACGCGAATGGCTGCCCGCACTCGAGACGGCGATGTGGGCCGCCCTCGGCACGACGGTCGCCGTCGCCCGCTGGTCGCTGCTCGGCGCCGCGCCGCTCGCGACGGGCGTGGTGCCCGGCGTGCTGGCCTGCATCCTGCTGCCCGCGCTCGCGGTGAACCTCACCCTGCTGCTGCGGGCGCCGGCCGGGACGATGCCCGAACCGGCGCCCGCAGCGCCCTGATCCTCGTCCCGAGCTAGTGCCCGGGCCGCACGACGGGGACCTCGTTCCCGTCGGCGTCGACGAGGCGCCCGCCGACGAAGGCATCGCCCTCCTGGAGCGCGTCGAGCTGGTCCTCGCGCACGGCCCGCGGCGGAGCGGCGGCCATAACGGACGGGCCCGTCGAG
This sequence comes from Microbacterium sp. NPDC058389, assembly GCF_042722305.1. Classification (NCBI taxonomy): domain Bacteria; kingdom Bacillati; phylum Actinomycetota; class Actinomycetes; order Micrococcales; family Microbacteriaceae; genus Microbacterium; species Microbacterium sp. NPDC058389. The sequence goes on along the minus strand of NZ_JBHXJQ010000003.1, from coordinate 164,501 downwards.
TTCCCGGCGCGCAGGTGGTTGAAGAGGATGTTGAGCAGGATCGCGACCACCGCCGACGAGCTGATGCCGGAGTCGAAGATCGTGCGGAACCAGTCGGGCATCTCGGCGTAGATGTCGGGGGCGGCGATCGGCAGCATGCCGATGCCGATCGCCGACGCGACGATGATGAGGTTCATGTTCCCGCGGTAGTCGACCTTGGCGAGGGTGCGGATGCCGCTCGCGGCCACCGTCCCGAACAGCACGATCCCGGCACCGCCGAGCACGGGAGCCGGGATGGCGGCCACGGCGCGGCCGAGCACGGGGAGCAGTCCGAGCACGACGAGGACCACACCTCCGGCCGTCACGACGAACCGGCTCCTCACCCCGGAGATCGCGACGAGGCCGACGTTCTGCGCGAAGGCACTCTGAGTGAACGACCCGAACACGGGCGACACCGCGCTCGACAGCATGTCTGCCCGCAGGCCTGCGGCGATCCGCTTGGCGTCGACCTTCGTGCCGACGATCTCGCCGACCGCCAGGATGTCGGCCGTCGTCTCGGTCAGCGTGACCAGGATCACGATCAGCATCGAGACGATGGCCGCGATCTCGAACGTCGGCAGCCCGAACGCGAACGGCGTGGGGAGCGCGACGAAGGGACCGTCGCCGACGGCCGAGAAGTCGACCATCCCGAACAGGGCGGCCACGACCGTGCCGACGACGATCGCCAGGAGGATCGACAGCCGCGACACCGCGCCGACGCCCACCTTGCTCAGCAGCAGCACCACGACGAAGGTGCCGCCGGCGAGTGCGAGATTCGCCGGCGAGCCGTAGTCGTCTGCGCCGGGATCGCCGCCCATCGCCCACATCGCCGCGACGGGGATGAGCGTGAGTCCGATCGTGGTGATCACGGCACCGGTCACCACCGGCGGGAAGAACCTGATCACCGTCGCGAAGACGGGCGCGATGAGCAGGCCCACGAGGGACGCGACGATCACGGATCCGAAGATCGCGGGCAGCCCGCCCCCGCTCGTGACGATGGCGCCCATGGTCGCGACGCCCGCGAACGACACACCCTGCACGAGGGGCAGCTGCGAACCGAACCAGCGCACGCCGACGGTCTGCAGGATCGTGGCCAGGCCGCCCATGAACAGGCACGCCGTGATCAGGATCCCGATCTCGCCCTGGTCCAGCCCGGCGGCGGAGCCGATGATGAGCGGCGGGGCGATGATGCCCCCGTACATGGTGAGCACGTGCTGGAGCCCGTAGGCGATCGTGCTTCCGAGCGGGAGCCGCTCGTCCTCGGGACGGGCGGACGCCACGCGTGACTTCTTCGTCTGGGCGACCGCGTCGTTGCGGTTGTGGGTCGACATTGCATTGCCTCTCTCGTTCTGTTGGTCGCCGGAGTCGGGCCGGCACCCTCGCGGGGATCCGCGGAATGGATGCCGCGATCAGGCGGCGCGGGCGAGCAGCCGGCGTGCGGACTCGCTGTGATGAGCGATGAGCTGCGGCACGTCGAGGTCGACGAGCTGGCCGTCGGTGACGCGCCAGCGCCCGCCCACCATGACGCGGTCCGCGCGGTCGGCGCCGCACAGCAGCAGCGCGGCGAGCGGGTCGTGGCTGCCGGAGAACCGCAGCTCGTCGAGGGTGAACATCGCCAGATCTGCCTGCCGTCCGGGCGACAGCACTCCGATGTCGGTGCGCCCGAGGGCCGCGGCGGAGCCGGCCGTCGCCCAGCCGAGGGCGCGCTCGGGGGTCACGCGCGCCGCACCGTAGCGGAGCCGCTGGAGGTACAGCGCCTGTCGCACCTCCTGGATCATGTTCGAGCCGTCGTTGGAGGCCGAGCCGTCGACCCCGAGCCCGACCGGGACGCCCGCCTCCTCCAGCTCGACGGCGCGCGCGATGCCCGAGGCCAGCCGCATGTTCGACGTGGCGCAGTGCGACACCGCCGCCCCGGCCGCGCCCAGTCGCGCGATCTCGTCGTCGTCGAAGTGGATGCCGTGGGCGAGCCACGTGCGGTCGGACAGCCAGCCCACGCTCTCGAGGTAGTCGACGGTGCGCAGGCCGAACCGTTCGCGGCAGAAGTCCTCCTCGTCGAGCGTCTCGGCCAGGTGCGTGTGCAGGCGCACGTCGAGGCTCTTCGCCAGAGCGGCGGTGTCGCGCATCACTTCCGTCGTGACGGAGAAGGGCGAGCACGGCGCCAGCGCGATCTGCACGAACGCGCCGTCGCGCCTGTCGTGGTAGGCCGAGACCAACCGCTCACTGTCGGCGAGGATGGTGTCGGCATCCTGCACGGTCTGCTGCGGCGGGAGACCGCCGTCCCGCTCGCCGAGCGACATCGACCCGCGCGTGAGGGTCGCCCGCATGCCGAGCCGGCGCACGACGTCGACCTGGACGTCGATGCCCTCCTCGAGGCCGCTCGGGAACAGGTAGTGGTGGTCCGCGGCCGTCGTGCACCCCGACAGCAGCAGCTCGGCGAGGGCGACGGTGGTCGCGAGTTCGAGGTCGCGCGGCGTCAGCCCCGCCCACACCCCGTACAGGCCCTTGAGCCACGGGAACAGCTCGGCGCTCACGACGGGCGTCCATGCCCGAGTGAGCGTCTGGTAGAAGTGGTGGTGCGTGTTGACGAGACCCGGCGTGATGACGTGCCGCGACGCGTCGAACACCTCCGCGTGCGGCGACGAGGGCACTCCGCCCGGCGGCACGAGCTCGACGATCTCGGCACCGTCGACGACGATGCCGCCGCCCGCGTCGGTGCCGTCGCCGGTGTAGATCGCGAGCGGGTCCTTCAGCCAGAGTCCGGCTGCTGTCGTGGTCACTGTTCGACTCCCATCGGATGATGTGGAGCCGAGGAGCCGGCCCCACAAAGGGGCCAGCTCAGTGACGACCTGTCTGCTGATCCAGGCGACCTCCGGCGTTGGAGGTCCGGGCGACGACGTGGCGTCGCCCGCGATTCCGTATCCTGGATACTACTGTCTGCATTGCGGAAGTCAACCCTCAGATGCGCGCGACCTACTCCCCCATCATCTCCGGCGTCATCACGCCGACCGAGATCACGTTGCCGGCGGGGTCCCGGAACCACGCGATGTCGGGTCCGCCCATGAAGCCGCGCGAGACGCCCTTCTCGTCGGTGCCGTAGTCGGGGTCCGTGTAGATCTTGGTGACGACGCCCCGCGCGTTGAGGTCGTCGACGGCCGCGTCGATGTCGTCGACCCCGAAGTTCAGGATCGTGAACACCGCCGGCTGGTGGTCCTCCTTGGGGTACACGAAGACGCTTCCGCCCGCGGGGAGCTTGAACGTGAATCCTCCGCCCATCTCCTCCCAGACGGTGACGTCGAGCCCCAGCGTGTCGCGGTAGAAGGCCACGGCCGCGTCGATGTCGGGGACGGCGAAGCTCGAATACGCCCGTTCTGTGGTGAACATCTCATCCTCCCAGTGATCGGTCCCGACTCAACGATCCTCCTGCCCCCGGGGGCTGTCCAGGGGTGCCCGCTCGCTCCTTCGCGGCACCGGACACGCGGCGTAGACTCCGGGCATCCGCACGAACCGAGACAGCGAAGTGACAGTCAACGGGCGGCAGGTTCCGCTCGCCGGCACGGTCGCGCACGCCACCGCGCTGGACTGGCTGCGCGGGGTCGGACTCACCGGAGCGAAGGAAGGCTGCGCCGAGGGCGAGTGCGGCGCGTGCGCCGTGCTGCTGGCGAGCGAAGGGCGCGACGGCGGCACTGTGTGGACGCCCGTGAACGCCTGCCTCGTGCCCGCGCACGCACTCGACGGCCAAGAGGTCGTCACCGCGGAGGGCCTCGGGACGCCCGACGCGCTGCACCCGGTTCAGGGGGGGCTCGCAGCGGCCGGCGGCTCGCAGTGCGGCTACTGCACGCCCGGTTTCGCATGCGCCATGGCGGGTGAGTTCTACCGCCCCGATCGGGCCCCGGCGGACCGCGACGCACCGCCGGACGCCGAGCACGGCCCCAACGGCTTCGACCTGCACGCGCTGAGCGGCAACCTGTGCCGGTGCACCGGGTACCGCCCGATCCGCGAGGCCGCGTTCGCCCTCGGGATGCCGCAGCCCGGCGACCCCCTGAAACGTCGGCTCGCGGGCGGGGCGCCCCCGCCCGCCGCCACCGACGTCGAGGTCGACGGCGCACGGTTCATGCGCCCCCGGACGCTCGTCGAGGCGCTGCGGCTGCTGCGCGACGAACCGGACGCCGTGCCGGTGGCCGGCTGCACCGACTGGGGCGTAGAGGTCAACCTGCGAGGCGCACGCGCACGACTCGTGCTGGCGATCGACCGCCTGCCCGAGCTGCGTGCGATCACGCTGTCGGACGGGACGGTCGAGGTCGGCGCCGCCGCGACGCTCAGCGATCTTCAGCGCGAGGTCTCCGCCGACGTCCCGCTCCTGGCGCAGCTGCTGCCCCAGTTCGCGTCGCGGCTCATCCGCAACCGCGCGACGCTCGGCGGCAACCTCGGCACCGCGTCGCCCATCGGCGACGCGGCCCCGGCGCTGCTCGCCCTGGGCGCGTCCGTCGTGCTCGAGTCCGCCGACGGCGGCGAGCGCGAGGTCGACCTGGCGCAGTACTTCACCGGCTACCGCACGACGGTCAGGCGCCCGGACGAGCTCATCCGGACGATCCGCTTCCCGGCGCCCGCCGCGACCGGCGCCCCGCGCGCGACGCAGGTCACCGCCTTCCACAAGATCGCGAAGCGCCGGTTCGACGACATCTCATCGGTCGCCGTCGCGTTCGCGCTCGACGTGGTCGACGGGGTCATCGCGTCGGCACGCGTCGGCCTGGGCGGAGTCGCCGCGACACCGCTGCGGGCGTACGCCACCGAACAGACGCTCGTGGGACGCCCGTGGAACGCGCAGACGGCGGGTGCGGCATCCCTCGTTCTGCAGGGCGAGGGCACCCCGCTCAGCGATCACCGCGCGAGCGCCGGATACCGTGCTCGCATGCTGGGCACCGCCCTGCTCGCCCTGCACGCGCGCAGCACCGAAGAGGCCCGCGCATGAGCGGCCTCGCGGACCGCCCGCCCGACGCGGTCGTCGGGCGCCCCGCCGTGCACGAGAGCGCGGCGCTGCACGTCACGGGCGCCGCGATGTACACCGACGACCTCGCTGCGCGCGCCCACGGCGTGCTGACGGCGTGGCCGGTGTCGTCGACCTCGGCGCACGCCCTGGTGACGCTCGACGTCGAGCCGGCGTACGGGGTGCGCGGCGTCCTGCGGGTGCTCACGGCCGACGACGTGCCCGGCATCAACGACGCGGGGGTCAAGCACGACGAGCCACTGTTCCCGTCCGAGGCGATGTTCCACGGTCACGCGCTCGCGTGGGTGCTGGGTGAGACGCCGGATGCCGCCCGCCGAGGCGCCGCCGCGGTGCGCGTGGCCTACGAGCAGCTGCCGTCGATCGTCACGGTGCGGGAGGCGATCGACGCCGGCTCGTTCCAGGGCGTGTCGCCGACGATCGAGCGCGGCGACGTGGAGGCCGCCCTCGCGGGTTCCGCCCACGTGTTCGCCGGCGAGATCGAGATCGGCGGGCAGGAGCACTTCTCGCTCGAGACGCACGCCGCGTTCGCGGTGCGCGAGCCTGATGGCCGCTACCTCATCGAGTGCTCGACCCAGCACCCGTCCGAGACGCAGGAGATCGTGGCGCACGTGCTCGGCATCCCCTCCAGCGAGGTGGCCGTCGAGTGTCTGCGGATGGGCGGCGGGTTCGGCGGCAAGGAGATGCAGCCGCACGGGTTCGCCGCGATCGCGGCGCTCGGCGCGAAGCTCACCGGCCGCCCGGTGCGCCTGCGGCTGAACCGCACGCAGGACATCACGATGACAGGCAAACGGCACCCGTTCCTGCTGGAGTGGCGCGCCGGCTTCGACGCCGAGGGGCTGCTGCAGGCCCTCGATGCGACGCTGACGTCCGACGGCGGCTGGAGCCTCGATCTCTCCGAGCCCGTCCTGGGCCGCGCGCTCGCCCACGTCGACAACGCCTACCGGATCCCCGACGTCCGCGCCCACGGCCGCGTCGCGAAGACGAACAAGCCGTCGAACACCGCCTTCCGCGGGTTCGGCGGCCCCCAGGGCGTGTTCGTGATCGAGGAGGTGCTCGGACGCGCGGCGCCGGTGCTCGGCATCCCTCCGCACGAGCTGCGGGCGCGAAACTTCTACCGCCCCGGCGATACGACGCACTACGGGCAGCCGGTGAAGGACGCCGAGCGCCTGCCTGCGATCTGGGGGCGGCTGCGCGCCGAGTGCGCCTTCGACGAGCGGCTCGCCGAGGTGGCCCGCTTCAACGCCGCGCACGCCGACCGCAAGCGCGGTCTCGCGATGACGCCGGTGAAGTTCGGCATCTCGTTCACGTTCACGTCGTTCAACCAGGCCGGCGCCCTCGTCATCGTCTACAAGGACGGCTCGGTGCTCATCACCCACGGTGGCACCGAGATGGGCCAGGGCCTGCACACCAAGATGATGCAGGTCGCGGCGACCGCCCTCGGGGTTCCGCTGGAGGCGGTGCGGCTCGCGCCCACCCGCACCGACAAGGTGCCGAACACGTCCGCGACGGCGGCGTCGTCGAGCGCCGATCTCAACGGTGGGGCGGTCAAGGCCGCGTGCGAGGAGATCCGCGGACGGCTCGCCGCGGTCGCGGGGCGGCTGCTCGGCGTCGACGAGCGCGACGTGCGGTTCTCGGGCGGCTTCGCGACGGGACTGGATGCCGCCGGCCCGCGCCTCGCGTTCGCCGAGGTCGTCGGCGCGGCGTATCTGCAGCGCGTGCAGCTGTTCGCCGCCGGCTATTACCGCACCGAGGGCCTCCACTGGGACGCCGCGCGCAACCAGGGGTCGCCCTTCAAGTACTTCGCATACGGGTGCGCAGTCGCCGAGGTCGAGGTCGACGGGTTCACCGGGTCGCACCGGCTGCGACGCGTCGACATCGTGCACGACGTGGGCGACTCGCTGTCGCCGCTGCTCGACATCGGCCAGATCGAAGGGGGGTACGTGCAGGGCGTCGGCTGGCTCACGATGGAGGAGCTGCGGTGGGACGACGGCGACGGACCGACGCGCGGCCGCCTGCAGACGCCGTCGGCGAGCACGTACAAGCTGCCGAGCTTCTCGGAGCTGCCGGACGGCTTCCACGTCCACCTGTTCGAGGACGCCCGCGAGGACGGTGCCGTGTACGGCTCGAAGGCCGTCGGCGAGCCGCCGCTCCTCCTCGCCTTCAGCGCTCGCGAGGCGATCCGCCAAGCGGTCGGCGCCTTCGGCCCCGACGGGCACAGCGTCGAGCTCGGCTCCCCCGCCACCCCTGAGGCGGTGTTCTGGGCGATCGAGGCGGCGCGCGCCGCCGGCGCCGGAGAGGCGGATGCTGCCGACCGCGGCGCCGTTGCGACCGCCGTGCCGGCGCCCGCCGGGCAGCCGGCATCCCCGCTTCCCGTCGCGGAGTGAGGCGCGCCGTGGACTGGCTGGACGCCCTGCAGAAGCTCCGCGACGCCCGCACCCCGGCCGTCGTCGTCACCCTCGCGATGGTGCGCGGCCACGCTCCGCGCAACGGCGGCGCCAAGATGGTCGTCGCGCCCGCCGAGGTGGTCGGCACGATCGGCGGCGGCAACCTCGAGGCGACCGCGGTGTCGCGTGCCCGCGAGCTGCTCACCTCGGGCACGGCCGAACCGGAGCTGCTCACGCTCACGCTGAGCGACAAGACGGTCACGGAGTACGGGGTCCAGTGCTGCGGCGGCGAGGTGACGCTGCTGCTCGAGCCCGTGCGCGTCGTGCCCTCGGTGGCGGTGTTCGGCGTCGGGCACGTGGGGTTGGAGCTCGCCCGCGTCCTGGCACGCCAGCAGCTGGCGCTGCACCTCGTGGACTCGCGCGCCGACATGCTCGCTCCGGCGCGGCTCGGGATCGACGGGATGCCGGGCCCACTCGCCGACGCCGTCGCCGAGGTCCGTGTCCACCTCGCCCCGGTGCCCGAGGCGGTGCTGCGCGAGCTGCCGCCCGGAACGCACGTGCTCGTCATGACCCACGACCACGCCGAGGATCTCGCGATCGTCGACCAGGCGCTGCGGGTCGACGGCGTCGGCTCCATCGGGCTGATCGGCTCGCGCTCCAAGTGGGCACGCTTCCGGGCGAGGCTCAGGGATGCCGGGCACGACGAACAAGCGCTGGCGCGGGTGACGACACCCATCGGCCTGCCCGAGATCACCGGCAAGCAGCCCGCGACGATCGCGGTGAGCGTGGCCGCCGGAATCCTCCAGCTCATCGAGCAGCAGGCGGCGACACCACCCGGTCATTGAGCGGGACGACCGGCTGACGCGGTCAGTACTCGATGCGGTGCGAGGCGCGCCGCCACTCGTCGAACGGCGCGACGCGCTGCGTGCCAGGCAGGACGATGGTCGTCACCGGCATGATGTCGCGGTGCTCGGGGTGGCCGTCGAAGTACCGGTAGAACAGGGCGTCGTCGAAGCCCGCAGCAGCCGCGTCCTCACGGTCGGCCGCGAAGTACACGCGGCCGATGCGCGCCCACAGGGCCGCGCCGAGGCACATCGGGCACGGCTCGCAGCTCGTATAGAGCACGGCGCCGGTGAGGTCGAACGTGCGCAGGCCCTGGCACGCCCGCCGGATCGCGGTGACCTCGGCGTGCGCCGAGGGGTCGAGGTCCGCCGTCACGCGGTTCACACCCTCGAACACCTGGCCGTCGGCCGACACGACGAGAGCCCCGAACGGCCCGCCGTCGTTGCGGACGTTCTCTGTCGCGATCTCGATGGCCCGCGCGAGGTACTGCGCCGGCGCTCCGTCGGTGGAGGACATCAGGCGTCCAGCCTACGAGCGCCCGGCTCGTCGCGCACCCCCCGCCGCGGCCGCCGGGGACCTCAGCGTTCGACGAGGATGCCGTCCGCGTCGGCCCACACGTGACGCCCGGGGGTGAAGACGACACCCGCGATCGTCACGGGCACGTCGACCTCTCCGATGCCGGCCTTGGCGCTCTTGCGCGGGTTGGAGCCGAGTGCCTTGATACCGAGGTCGAGCCCCGACAGCGCCTCTCGGTCGCGGATCGCGCCGTGCACGATGAGTCCCGCCCACCCGTGCGCGACCGCCGACGCGCCGATGAGGTCGCCGACGAGCGCGGACTCCAGCGACCCGCCGCCGTCGATCACGAGCACGGCGCCGTGGCCCGGTGTCGCGAGCAGCTCCTTGATGAGGGCGTTGTCTCGGTGGCACCGCACCGTCCGGATCGGGCCGTCGAACGCGCGGCGACCGCCGAGGTCGTGGAACTGCAGTGCGAGCGAGTCGAGCTCGTCGCCGCGCTCGTCGTAGAGGTCGGCCGTGGCGATCGTCATGCGCCCAGGCTAGGACGGCGTGCCGCCGCCTGACGCGGCGCGCGCGGCAGAAGTTCGCGCGAGCTTCCGCAGCCGAGAAGTTCAGCGGGCCGCGGGCGGATTGTCGTCGGGGTGGAGCGCGCTGAAGAACGAGTACGTGTCGCCGTCGGCGTCGACGCCGCGCTCCTTGAACTCGTTGACGAGCTCGTACAGCCGCCGCTGGAACTCCGCCTTGTGCTCGGCGTTGACCTTGAGTCCCATCCACGTCACATCGAGCTCGTCGTCGGGCACGCCCTCGATCTGCTGCAGGAACGTCTCGATGAGCACGGGGGAGCCGCCGGGCATCGAGGTGCGCCACGACAGTCCGGTCGCGCGGTACGGCACCTCGCGTGCGCCCTGTGCCCCGGTGCGCTCGGGTTCGGCGGCGAGGTAGCCGGTCTGCACGAGGGTGCGCACATGGTGCAGCATCGTGCCCGGGTTCAGGCCGAGCAGCTCCGCGAGCTCCTTGTTGGTGCGCGACTCGAACGCGCACAGCCGCAGCACGCGCAGCCGCAGCGGCGAACTGAGCGCGCGCATGCGCGCCTCGGCCTCGGGGTCGCCGTGGCGCAGCTCGATGCGCTCCTCCTGTCCGGTCACCGGATCAGCGTACCAAGACTGATTGACAGAACTCAATCGGTACTCCACACTGATTGACATGTCCCAATCAGATGAGCCTCCGGTGGTCGAAGCCGACCCCGGCGCCCTCGCCGAAGCGCGGGCGGAGGCGAGCACCCCCGCGTCGCCGGCACGCGCCGACGATGCGATCGAAGCCGATCAGGATGCCGCAGCCGAGCCCTCCCCGCCGGCTCCGAGGGGCTCGCTGTGGCGCGACCGCAACTTCCTGACCCTGTGGAGCGGCCAGACCCTCAGCCAGTTCGGCGCCCAGATCACCGAGCTCGCGATCCCCGTGCTCGCGGTGATCATGCTGGACGCTTCGGAGTGGGAGGTCGGCGTCCTCAATGCGGCGCAGGTGGCGGCGTTCCTCGTCGTCGGGCTGCCCGCCGGCGCGTGGATCGACCGCATGCGCAAGCGCCGCGTCATGATCTGGGCCGACGCGATCCGCGCGGTCGCCCTCGCGACGCTTCCCGTCCTGGCGCTCCTGGGCGTGCTCCAGATCTGGCACATGATCGTCGTCGCCCTGATCATGGGCGTCGCGACGGTGTTCTTCGACGTCTCTTACCAGAGCATCATCCCCTCGCTCGTGCGCACGAACCAGATCGCCGAGGCGAACGGCAAGCTGCAGTCGACGTATGAGCTGGCGAACATCGCCGGTCCCGGCATCGGCGGCTGGCTGATCGGCGTACTGACGGCCCCGATCGCGATCTTCGCCACGGTCGGCACCTACGTCGCCTCGTTCGTCGCCCTGCTCTTCACGCGCGACCACGAACGGCTGCGCCCGCCCGAGGAGCACAAGCCGCTCGTCCATGAGATCGGCGAGGGCCTGCGCTGGGTGTTCGGCAATCCGTTGCTGCGTCGCATCGTCGGCACGACGGGCATGGCGAACTTCTTCGGCACGATCGCGCAGACGCTCCTGCCGATCTTCGTGCTGCGCGAACTGGGGCTGAGCCCGCAGATGTTCGGCATCGTGATCTCGCTGGGCGCGGTCGGCGGCGTGCTCGGCGCCATCGCGACCCCGCGCATCATCGCCCGCCTCGGCGAGGCCCGGGCGATCCCGATCAGCGTGATCGCGTTCAGCATCGCGCCGCTGTTCCTGCCCGCGATCTCGCTCGTGCCGTCGCTCGCGTTCCCGCTGCTCGTCGTGCAGGGGTTCGTCATGAGCTTCACGATCCTGCTGTACAACATCACGCAGGTCACGTTCCGCCAGCGCATCACGCCGCCCCGCCTGCTCGGCCGCATGAACGCGTCCATCCGGTTCGTCGTCTGGGGAGTGATGCCGATCGGCGCTCTCCTCGCCGGCGCCCTCGGCACCTGGCTCGGGACCGTCCCCACGCTGTGGATCGCCGCCATCGGCGAGCTCCTCGCCGGCCTGTTCGTCGTGACCGGCCCGTTCTGGACGATGCGCGACCTCCCCGATGCCCATGCGGAGCACGCCGACCCGGCGCCCTCCTGACCTCCCGACCAGGATGCCGCGACCGCCGTGCAGGGTCGGTCGCGGCATCCGCTTCTCCTCGCACCGGCGCTGACGGGGCGTATCCCACCGCTCCGGCTCGCACAATCCCGGTGCGGGCGCACCTCAGGCGTGCTTAGGTTGCTCCATGACGGCCCGCATCGTCTCGATCGGAACGGCGGTTCCTCCCACCGAGCTTCGGCAGGACGAGGTCCGCGATCTCTTCGCGGCGCAGGAGGGCATCGACCGGCTGACGCAGCGGCGCATCCGGGCCGCCTTCGACGCGGCGGACATCGGGCGACGCCACACGGTGCTCGCTGAGCTCGCCTCGGTCGGGGCCTCTCCGGCCCCGGGCCGCCCGCGGTTCGTCGATGCGAACGGAAGGATCCTCTCCCCCACCACCGGCGAGCGCAACGACCTGTACATCGCGGTCGCGCCCGAGCTGGCCGCCCGGGCGGCTCGCGAGGCCCTCGCCGGCAGCGGGCTCGACGCGTCCGCCGTCACGCACGTCGTCACCGTGTCGTGCACGGGCATGTCCGCCCCCGGCCTCGACCACCGGCTCGTGCGCGACCTCGGCCTCGCACCGACCGTCGAGCGCTGCCACCTCGGCTTCATCGGATGTGCGGCCGCGCTGCCGGCGCTGCGGGTCGCCGCCGCACTCGCCGGGACGCGATCGGATGCCGTCGTCCTGGTGGTGTGCCTGGAGCTGTGTTCGCTGCACCTGCGGCAGTCGAGCGACCCGCAGCAGATCGTGGCCGCATCCGTCTTCGCCGACGGTGCGGCGGCGGCCGTCGTCACCGCCGATCCCGGGACGGGGCGCCCCGGCGGTCTCGAACTGGACCGCTTCGGCACTGCTCTCACGAGCGAGGGCGAGTCCGACATGGTCTGGACGATCGGCGACCACGGCTTCGAGATGGTCCTGTCCGCCGAGGTGCCCCGCATCATCGGGCGCGAGATCCGCGGTGCCGTCGGCCGGTTCCTGGGTGACGACGGCGTCCCGGAGGTGTGGGCGGTGCACCCCGGCGGGCGGAGCGTGCTGGACCGGGTCGAGACCGGACTGGACCTGCCGCCCGAAGCGCTCGCAGCATCGCGGAGCGTGCTGCGCGAGTTCGGCAACATGTCCAGCGCGACGATCCTGTTCATCCTCGCATCGCTGCTGCGCGACGGCGGCGTGGGCGAGGGCGCCCGCATCGCGGCGCTGGCGTTCGGCCCGGGTCTCACGGTCGAGTCGGCGCTGCTGACCCGGCGGCGTCCGGACGCGCCCGCCGAGTCGCGCTCCCGCGTCGCGCTGGCGGCCTCCGCGTGAGCCTGGCCGTCCGCGACGACGAGCTCGCGGAGCTCATGGACGATCCGGCGTGCGACGCGGGCCGGCTTGCTGCCACGCTGCGCCGCTTCGGCACGATCAACCGCCTCGTCTCGGGCTGGGGCACCGTGTACCGCACCCGGCTGCGCCCGCACCTGGCCGCACTGGGCCGTCCCGCACGCGTGCTCGATGTCGGGTCGGGCGGGGGCGACCTCATCGTCCGGCTTGCGACATCCGCCCGCCGCGACGGCCTCGACGTGGCGTGGACGGGCATCGATCCGGACCCCCGCGCGCACGCCGTGGCGTCGGCGCGCGCGCCGCTCGCGGGCGTGACCTTCCGCAGCACGGACTCTGCCGCTCTCGTCCGCGAAGGCGAGACGTTCGACGCGGTGCTGTCGAACCACGTGCTCCACCACCTCGGCAGCGCCCTGCCCGCCTTCGCGGACGACTCGCTCGCGCTCTCGCGCGGCATCGTGCTGCACGGCGATATCGCCCGATCCCGCCGCGCGTACGCCCTGTACGCCGTCGGCATCACCCCGTTCGCCCCGGGCACCTTCCTCCGGACCGACGGACTGCGGTCGATCCGCCGCAGCTACACGCGCGCCGAGCTCGCCGCGGCGCTGCAGGCGGCGTCGGCCGGCACGTGGGCGGTCGACGCTCCCGCACCGTTCCGTCTCCTCGCCGTCGGGCGCGGCCGTGCGTGACGTCACGGTCGTGGGTTCGGGCCCGGTCGGGATGCTGCTCGCCGGCGAACTGGCCCGTCGCGGTGTCGAGGTGGAACTGCTCGAGCGCCGCCCGGCGGCCGGCGAGGCCACCCGGGCCATCGGCATCCACTCCCCCGTCCTGGCGGCGCTCGAGCCGTCGGGCGTCACGGAACGCCTGCTCGCCGACGCCCTGCAGGTGCGACGCGGCGAGGCGCGCAGTCGCGGCCGCCTGCTCGGCACGGTGCGCTTCGACGCCCTCGCCGCCCGGTTCCCGTTCGTGGCGACGCTGCCCCAGTCGCGCACCGAGGCCGTTCTCGGCGCCGACGCCCCGGAGCCCCTGCGCGGCGCCCATGTGACCGCGGTGATCCCTCGGCCCGACGCCGTCGTGGTGCGGTCGAGGCTCCTCGGCCGCATCATCGAGTCCGAGAGCCGCCTCGTCGTGGTCGCCGCAGGGGCCGGAGGGCGCGACCTCGTCTACCGGCAGGGCGCCGTGGCCTCGCGCGAGTACCGCGACCGCTATCTGATGACGGATGCCGTCACGCCGCTGCGCGGCGACGCGGTCGCGGTGGTCCACCTCGACCCGGACGGCGTCCTCGAATCGTTCCCCCTCCCCGGCGGCCGGCGCCGGTTCGTGGCGTGGGACCGGCCCGGAGGCGCCGACGACCCCGAAGCGCGCGCCGACCGTCTGCGCGAGGCGCTCGCGCGCCGTGGCGAGGCGGAGGCCGCCGAGGCCGTGGCCGGGGCGACGGCGTTCGGCGTGCGCCGCGTCGTCGCGCCGCGACTGCGCAACGGCCGGATCTTCGCGATCGGCGACACGGCGCACGAGGTCAGCCCGATCGGCGGGCAGGGCATGAACCTCGGGCTGCTCGATGCCGTGACGCTCGCGCCGCTCCTCGCGTCGTGGATCGCGACAGGTCACGCACCGGATGCGGAGCTGGGGCGATGGGAGGCCCGTCGCGTCGGGTCGGCGCGGCGGGCGGCGGCACTCGCGTTCGCCAACACCGCGCTGGGCCGCCGACTCGGCGGCGCCGACATCGTGCGCCGGGGCGTCGTGCGGACGATGCTGACGCCGCCGGCCGGCGGACTGTTCGCGCGCGCATATGCGATGGGCTTCGACCTCGACGCGTGACCGGCGGGACCGTCAGGCGACGAGCGCGCTGCCCGATGCGACGAGTTGCGCCGCGAGCAACAGCGCGGCCAGCATCACGAGCCGGAACAGCGCGCGCGTCGGCGGATGCGCGATCGCCCGCCACGCGGTCACGGCCGCCACCACCACGACCGCTGCGAAGAACACCCACGACACCGGCGACACGGCCGACAGATCGCCCCCGGCCGCGCCCGACAGCACCGCGACGGCGCCGATGACGACCGCGATCGCCGCGATCACCGCCGACGTCCGCGGCCCGAGGCGGTGTGGCAGACCCCGCACGCCCGTCTGCGCGTCCGCGTCGAGGTCGGGCAGGACGTTCGTGAGGTGCACCGCGGCGCCGAGCGCCGCACCGGCGATCCACGCCCACCAGGCCGCGAACGCGGGGTCGGGCGCAGACAGCGTGGCGAACGACGGGAAGAGGCCGAAGCTCACCAGGAACGGCACGATCGACCATGGCGTGGATTTGAGCCCTGCGTTGTACGCCAGCGCCGACCCGAGCGCGATCGCATGGGCAGCCGCCATCCGCCAGCCGAGCAGCAGCGACAGCACGAGCGCCGCCGCGAGCAGGACCGCAGAGGCCGCCCACGCGACGCCGATCGCGACGTCGCCGCGGGCGATCGGCTTGTCCCCTCGTCCCACCTCGCGGTCGCGCGCGGCGTCGAACGCGTCGTTCGAGACGCCGACCGACAGCTGTCCGGCGAAGACCGCCACGGTGAGCACCACGAGCCGCCAGGGCTCCAGTCCCGTCGTGATCCCGAGAGCGAGCGCGAGCGCCGTGACCACGAGGGTCGGCCCCGGATGCGATGAGCCCCACAGGGCGCGGACGGTGCGCACGCGTCGATGCTCTCACGCGACCCCGAGCACGGGCGGTAGCGATTCCGGGAATGACTCACAGTTTCATGCGGTTGCATGGACTCGGGCCGACGGCGTCCCGGCACATCGCACGACAGCAAGGAGACGCCCCAATGTCCGCCCTCACCGCCCGCACCGCCGAGACCGACGCCCCCATCATCGACGTCCTGGCCGAACGCTGGAGCACGCGCATCTTCGACCGCGACGCCGTGATCGACGAGGCCGCACTCGCCAGCGCGCTGGAGGCCGCCCGCTGGGCGCCGACGGCCGCCAACACGCAGGCCTGGCGCGTCGTCGTCGCGCGACGCGGCACGGCCGCCCACGCGACCGTGCTCGCGTCCCTCGCCGGCTTCAACAGCGCCTGGGCCGGCGACGCGGCGGCCCTCGTCGTCTTCGTGGCCGAGACCGAGCGCGACGGCAAGCCGATGATGTGGGCGCAGTACGACACCGGTCAGGTCGCCGCCCACTTCACGGTGCAGGCGCACGCGAACGGACTCTCGACCCATCAGATGGGCGGTTTCGACCGCGACGCGATCGCCGCCGGCTTCGGCCTCGGCGAGGAGTTCACCCCCGTCACCGTCATGGCAGTCGGCGAGCTCGGCGACATCCGCGAGGCCTCGGACGAGCTGCAGGCGCGCGAGAACGCGCCCCGCGTGCGCCGCCCTGTCGCCGAGTCGGTCCTCGTGAACGACTGATTCGCGCCCGCCCCGGACGACGGATGCCTCTCCCGCAACACGTGGGAGAGGCATCCCTCATCTCGGTACAGGCGCCGTGGGGTTCGGGGCCCGTGTCAGTCGTCGAGCAGCTCGGCCTCGATCACGTCGTCGTCGTCCGCGGCGGTCTCGGCGGCGGCCGGACCGTCGCTCGTCAGCACGAGCGACGAGCCGTCGGCCGCGACATCCACTCGCACCACGTCGCCGTCGCGCACGCCGCCCGACAGCAGGGCCATCGCGAGACGGTCCTGGATCTCGGACTGGATGAGCCGGCGCAGCGGCCGGGCGCCGAACACCGGGTCGTAGCCGCGCTCGGCGAGCCACGCGCGGGCGTCGGGGGTGACGGCCAGCGACAGGCGCCGGTCACGCAGGCGCCGCTGCAGCGCGAACACCGCCAGCTCGACGATCTGCGCGAGGTCGTCCTCGCTGAGCGCCGCGAACATCACGATGTCGTCGAGGCGGTTGAGGAACTCGGGCTTGAACGCCTGCCGCACGATCGCCATGACGGAGTCGCGCTTCTGCTCGGTCGTCAGGGTCGGGTCGATGAGGATCGGCGATCCCAGGTTCGAGGTGAGGATGAGGATCACGTTCGTGAAGTCGACCGTGCGCCCCTGGCCGTCGGTGAGGCGACCGTCGTCCATCACCTGCAGCAGCACGTCGAAGACCTCGGGGTGCGCCTTCTCGACCTCGTCGAGCAGCACGACCGAGTACGGGCGCCGACGCACCGCCTCCGTGAGCTGGCCGCCCTGCTCATAGCCGATGTACCCGGGAGGGGCCCCGACCAGGCGCGAGACCGAGTGCTTCTCGCCGTACTCCGACATGTCGATGCGCACCATGGCGTGCTCGTCGTCGAAGAGGAACTCCGCGAGGGCCTTGGCGAGCTCGGTCTTGCCCACACCGGTGGGGCCGAGGAACAGGAACGAGCCGGTCGGCCGGCCCGGGTCGCTGATGCCGGCGCGCGAGCGGCGGACGGCGTCGGACACCGCCTTGACGGCGTCCTTCTGCCCGATCAGGCGCTTGCCTAGCTCGGCCTCGAGGTGCAGCAGCTTCTCGGTCTCGCCCTGCAGCAGGCGACCGACCGGGATGCCGGTCCACGCCGCGATGACGGCCGCGATGTCCTCGTCGGTGACCTGGTCGTTGACCATGCGGTCGCCCGCGGGCTCTTCGCGCTCGGCGACGCCGAGCTCGCGCTCCAGCGCCGGGATCTCGGCGTACAGCAGGCGCGACGCCTTCTCGAGGTTGCCCTCGCGCTGCGCGCGCTCGGCCTCCATGCGGGCGGCGTCGAGCTTGGTCTTGAGGTCGCCGACGCGGTTGAGCGATGCGCGCTCGCGCTCCCAGCGGCCCTGCAGCTCGCCCAGGCGCTCCTGTTCGACGCGCAGCGTCTCGCGCAGTGCTGCGAGGCGCTCCTTCGAGGCGTCGTCCTTCTCCTTCTTGAGCGCGAGCTCCTCGAGCTTGAGGCGGTCGACGTGGCGGCGCAGCTCGTCGATCTCCAGCGGCGCCGAGTCGATCTCCATGCGCAGCCGCGACGCGGCCTCGTCGATCAGGTCGATGGCCTTGTCGGGCAGCTGCCGCGACGGGATGTAGCGGTGGCTGAGGGATGCCGCGGCCACGAGCGCCGCGTCGGCGATGGCCACCTTGTGGTGGGCCTCGTACCTCTCCTTGAGTCCGCGCAGGATCGCGACGGTGTCTTCGACCGTCGGCTCCCCCACGTACACCTGCTGGAACCGGCGCTCCAGCGCGGCGTCCTTCTCGATGAACTCGCGGTACTCGTTGAGCGTCGTGGCGCCGATGAGGCGCAGCTCGCCGCGCGCGAGCATGGGCTTGAGCATGTTGGATGCCGCGACCGACCCCTCGCCGCCGCCGGCGCCCATGAGCACGTGCAGCTCGTCGATGAAGGTGATGATCGTGCCGTCGGACTCGGTGATCTCCTTGAGGACGCTCTTGAGGCGCTCCTCGAACTGGCCGCGGTACATCGCGCCGGCGACCAGGGCGGAGATGTCGAGGGTGACGAGCTCCTTGTCCTTGAGGGACTCGGCGACGTCGCCCGCGACGATGCGCTGGGCGAGGCCCTCGACGACGGCGGTCTTGCCGACGCCGGGTTCGCCGATGAGCACGGGGTTGTTCTTGGTGCGGCGGGTCAGCACCTGGCTGACGCGCCGGATCTCGCTGTCGCGTCCGATGACCGGGTCGAGCTTGCCCTGCCGGGCACGGTCGGTGAGGTTGATGCCGAACTGCTCGAGGGCGCTCTGCGCCTCCTCCTGTCCGGGCTGTTGTGTGGCGTTCATCTGTCTCCTGAAATCTGTGAGGCCCAAAGTTGAGCCGTGTTGACTCAAGTTTACCAAGAGAGGGATGCCGCGGCAAGGCGGCTCAGGCTTCGCGCGGCCCCTCCCGCGGACCTTCGTCGGGCTCTGCGCGCAGCTCGTCGCGGGCGTCGTCATAGGCGCGGCGGAGCGCGGCGCCGACCCACTCCGAGCCGCGGTAGAGGTTGGCCTCGCCCATCTCGTCGCGCAGGCCGCCCGCCTCCAGCTGCCGGATCACGCGCGCCTCGCTGACGACCAGCTTGAGACCGGAGTCGACGGCCCGCAGGTCGCGCGCGTACCGGCGCAGCACCTCGACGAACGAGAGGCCGACCTCGTCGACGCCGCGGAGTCGCACGATCACGACCGAGCGCGTCGACTCCGGCGTGACCTCGGGCAGCTGCCGCTCGAACGTGGGCGCGCTCGCGAAGAACAGGCTGCCGTAGGGCTGCAGCACCACGATCTCGTGAGCGGGGATGCGACGCGGCGGGTCGATCTCGCGCATGCGGCCGTCGTCGGCGAAGACCACGCGACGCACCCGCACACGGTTGGACTGCTGCGCGACGAACAGGATGATGCCGAGGCCGACACCCGCGAGCACCGCGAACTGCAGCGGGATCAGCAGCGTGAGCACGAACGTCACCGCCATGACGACGGTCTGCAGCGGTCCGCTCCGGATCACCGAGTACACGCGGCTGGGCTTCACCGCCGTCACCCCGACGACGATGAGCAGACCGGCGAGCGCCGGCATGGCGATGTAGGCCACGAGATCCGAGGCCAGCAGGATCACGAGGGCCATGACCGCCCCGGCCACGAAGTAGACCAGCCGCGTGCGCGCCCCGGCCGTCGCGACCAGCGTCGAGCCCGACGACGACCCGCCGACCGGCATCCCCCGGAAGAGTCCCGACAGGATGTTGCCGGCGCCTTGCCCGATGAAGTTGCGCGACGTGTCGGCGGGCTTGCCCTGCGACGGGATGGCGGCCGACACGCCCGCGCCCTGCACCATCGCCACGAACGCGAGCGAGATCGCCGGCAGCGCCAGGTACACGACGTCGTCCAGGCTCGGCAGCACGGGCGCGGGGAGCGATCCGGGCACGTCGACGAGGTCGCGCAGCAGAATGACCGGGGTCCGCACCCACAGGTCGAGCATCACGGCGGCGATCGAGCCCACCACCACCGCGACGACCAGCCCGAGCGCTCCCACCCGCGTGTTCTGGAGCAGCACGATGATGAGCACCGTGATGGCGCCGACGACGAGCGCGGGGATGCTCCACTGCACGATGTGCAGGCCGAGGTCGATGGTCTTGGAGATGCGGTTGCCGCCCTGCGCCGCGTACCCCGTGAAGTTCGACAGCTGCCCCAGCACGATGTTGACCCCGACCGCCGTCACGAACCCGGTCATGACGGCCGTCGGCACGAATCGCACGAGCCTGCCCGCCCCGAGCAGCCCCGCGACGATGAGCAGGATCCCGCTCATGACGGTCAGCGTGTAGAGCGCCCGGTCGGGGTCCGCCAGCGTCTCCAGCCCCGCGTCCGACACGATGAGCGCCATGGCGCCGGTGACCTGCACCGTCATCAGCGCGCTGCTGGTGAACACGGCCGCGCCGACCATGCCGAACAGGTGCCCGTAGAGCCCCGCGAGCGGGTTGAGCCCCGACAGGAGCCCCTGCGCGAGGCCGTCGGGCACGCTCTCCACCCCGAGCGTCAGGCCCGCGACGAGGTCGTGACGCAGTGTCTTGCGCGAGAACCACGACCGCGGATTGAGCCCCACGGGTGCCACGCTAGCGAACGCCCGCCCGCCTGTCGCGGACGGCCCCGCTACGCGACGGATTCGAGAGTGGATGCCTCGTCCGCCGCGAGCGCGGCGGTGGCGGCATCCACCAGTTCGTCGTCGAGGCAGGTCTCGTCGGTGCACGCGAACCGCGCGCGGTAGGCGGTGGGCGTCGTTCCGAGCACGCGCGCGAAGTTCTGGCGCAGCACGGCGGCGGAGCCGAACCCGCTCTCGTACGCGATGCGGTCGAGGCCGAGGTCGGTCTTCTCGAGCAGGCGCTGCGCGTGGATGATGCGCTGGCGGGCGAGCCACGCGGCGGGCGTCGCGCCGTGGTCGGCCTTGAAGCGGCGCGCGAACGTGCGGGGCGACATGTGCGCCTTGGCCGCGAGCTGGTCGACGGTGAGGTCGAGGCGCAGGTTGTCGAGCATCCAGTCGGTCACCGGCGCGAGCGACAGCGATGTGGTCGCCGGCAGCGGGCTGTCGATGAACTGCGCCTGGCCGCCGTCGCGCTGCGGCGGCACCACCATGCGCCGGGCGATCTTGTTGGTCAGCTCGGCGCCGAGCTCCTGCCGCAGGAGGTGCAGGCACGCGTCGATGCCCGCCGCCGTGCCGGCGCTCGTGATGATGCGGCCGTCCTGCACGTACAGCACGTCGGGGTCGACGTCGATCGCGGGGTACATCGAGGCCATGATGTGCGCGTACATCCAGTGCGTGGTCGCCTTGCGGCCGTCGAGCACTCCCGCCTCGGCGAGGATGAACGATCCGCTGCACACGCTGAGCACCCACGCGTCGCGCGCGGCCGCGGCGCGCACCGCGTCCATCACGCGGGGGTCGGTGTGACCCCAGTACTCGCGCGGTGTGGGGCACACGACGACGAGGTCGGCCTCGTACGCGAACGACAGGTCGTGCTCGACGTTGAGCGAGAAGCCCAGCTTGGACCGCACCACGCCGGGTTCGGCGGTGACCACGCGGAAGTCGAAGTTGGGCACGCCGTCGTCGGTCCGGTCGAGTCCGAACGCCTCGCAGGCCACCCCGAACTCGAACGGCGCGAAGCCGTCCACGACGATGCAGGCGACGGTCTTCATCGGATCCTCCCGGAGCGTGGCAGTATTCGTGCGATGTGTGTCCATCCTGCCACTCGTGGCAGTTCTTTGGCAAGCGTAGCGTTTCTGCCATGTTCCTGATCATCGTTCTCGCCGCACTGTCGGCCTGGGCTCTCGCCTCCACCGTCGTCGTCGCACGCCGCGACGGCTACCGCCAGGTGCCCACCGACCGCACCCGCCTTCCCTGACGCGACGACTGCCGTCGCGCCCCACAGCGTCCGTCGCCCGCCCTATGCTCGGGCACGTGACGACTCCCGCGAACACCCCGCCGACCCCGGAAACCCCGGACGACCAGCCGGTTCCGGCGCCTGACGCGGGCGCTGCGCCCACCGCGGGCGCTGCGCCCGCCGCACCCGTTCCGCAACCCGCGCCCGCCGCACCGGCCTCCATGACAGCGCCGGACCGGCCGGCGGACGCCTACCCCGCCACGCCGGGCTACGCCGTCGCTCCGCCCCCGACGGCGGCCGGCCCGAAGAACACGCTGGGCCTGGTCGCGCTCATCATCGGCGTCGCGACGCTCGTGCTGTCGACGGTCACACTCCTCAGCCAGGGCGTGATGCTGCTGCAGCCCGACTACGACTACCGGCTGATCAACCTCGTCACGACGGTCTTCACGAGCATCGGCGGGCTGATGGCGCTCGCCGCGGTCGTCCTCGGCGCGATCGGCCTGGCCAGGAGGGGCGCCCCCAAGGGTGCCGCGGGCGTCGGTCTCGGCATCGGCGTCGCCACCGTGTGGGCGATCCTCGGCAACCTGATCTACAGCGGCATCCTCAGCCTCGTCTACTGAGGCATCCCTGCCGGCCGCGCAGGCCCTTCAGGCGCTGACGCGCTCGTACACCGCCACCATCGCCGCCGTCCGCGACGACTGACGGAACCTCTCGCGGACCGTCGAGTCCGGCGTGCGGGGCGTGCCGGCGGCGATGTCGGATGCCGCCGCCCGCAGCGCATCGGCGAGCGCGGCGAGCGACGGGTCGGCGTCGTGGCCGTCGCCTACCGGCCAGAAGCCGCTGCCGAGCTCCTCCGCGAGGTCGGGGTCGCTCACGACGGCCGGGGTGCCGAGCGAGGCGGCCTCGAAGATCGTCATGCCCTGCGTCTCGAAGCCGATCGAGGTCTGCACGACGGCATCCGCCGCGGCGATCCGCCGCAGCGTCTCGGCGTACGGCATGCGCCCGGCGAACGTGACCGTCGCCCGCGGCCTCAGCTTCTCGACGAGCCGCCGTGCGGCGCCGAGCTGCCCTCCTCCTCCGATGACCTCGACGTCCGCCTCGACGCCTGACTCGGCGAGGGCTTCGAGGAACGGGAGCAGGCGCTTCTCGGGGCTCATGCGCCCCAGCCACACGAACCGCGGCGGTCCCGGCGCCCGCTCGGCCGACGCGGTGGCGAGCGCCTGCTCAAGCAGCTCGTCGTCGATGCCGTTCCAGATCACATCGACCGACGCCGAGCCCTGCGGCACGGCGCCGTGCGCCTCCAGCCGGTGGGCGAAGTGCGACGAGGGCGCGGTGACGGCATCCGAGCGGTTCGCGAGACGGCGCAGGTACGCCCAGCCGTCGCGCCCCACCGGCTTCGCCTCGCCCTTCACACCGAGCGCCCGGCGCTGCCACGCGTTGAGCACGCGGAGCACGAGCGTCGGGAACGGCGCCGTCGCCTCGATGCCGACGTCCACGCGGTTGTGCATCGTGTGGACGACGGGCAGTCCGTGCCGCCGCGCGAACCGGTGGCCGATGAACGCACCCCAGAAGTCGGCCTGCACGTGCACGACATCGACGGGCGGACGCCCCGTGTCGTCGAGCAGGCGCCGGAGGGCGGCATCCAATCGTCGATCGGTGCGCGCACCCGGCCACGTCATCGAGTACTCGCGGTCGAACGTGATCGGGATCGACGGCAGGTCGAGGTACGACGGGTCCGGTGCCGACGCACGTGCCCGCGGACCGTGCATCGCCGGCGCGACCACCGTGACGGTGTGCCCCGCCTTCTCCAGGAAGCGGCGCTGCAGGCGCATCGACACCTGGGCCCCACCCAGCGTCTCGGCATGCTGGTCGCCGAACATCACGACGTGCACGGCGGCCTACTCTGGCAGCGGCTCGTCGCGGTAGAGCGCCTCGAACGTGTCGAGGGTGCGCTGGATGTCGTGCACCTTGACGCCCTCGAGCGAGCTCTGCTGCAGCCGCACGCGCGCGTCCTGCGGCAGCGTGAGCACCGCGGTGAGCTTCTCGGCCAGATCGTCGACGTCGCCCGGACGGAAGAGGTACCCGTTCTCGCCGTCGTGCACGAGGTGAGGCAGCGCGACAGCGTCGGCCGCGACGATCGGCAGGCCCGACGCCATCGCCTCCATCGTGGCGATCGACTGCAGCTCGGCGATCGACGCGATCACGAAGGCGCTCGCGTTCGTGAGCAGCGAGCGGATCTCCTCGTCGGAGGTGTGCCCGTGGAAGTGCACGCGCTGCGACAGACCGAGCTCGGCCGTGAGGTTCTCGAGGTTGCGGCGCTGATCGCCGCTGCCGACGATGTCGAAGCGCACGCCGAGCGCGGGGTCGAGCTTCGCGATCGCGCGCAGGATCACGTCGATCTGCTTCTCGGTCGTGAGGCGCCCGACGAACACGAGCCGGTTGGCATCACGCGGCTGCAGGTCGGCCGTGTAGTTGCCGGCATCGATGCCGCAGCTGATCGGGATGACGCCTTCGATGTCGATCGTCGACTCCAGGAAGTCGGCGGCCCTGCGCGTCGGCGTCGTCACCGCGCGGGTGAGGTCGAACGTGCGCTTCGCGTCCGCCCACGCGATCTTGACCATGATGCGGTCCAGCCAGTCCGGCAGCGTCGTGAAGTCGAGGATGTTCTCGGCCATCACGTGGTTGGTGGCGATGATCGGGATGCCGCGCTTGTGCGCCTCGCGCGACAGACCGCGACCGATCACGATGTGCGACTGGATGTGCACGACGTCGGGCTGCACCTCGTCGAGCGCGCGGCGCGCGTAGTGCTTCGACATCCACGGCAGCACGAAGGTCAGCCAGTCGTGCGGCAGGAAGCGCCACGCCGGGAGCCGGTGCATCGTCATCGGCTCGCCCTCGATCTCCTCCGTGAAGGTGCCGTGCTGACGATGCGTCTTGCTGGGCGCCATCACGTGGACGTCGTGGCCGCGGGCGACGAGGCCGGCGGCGAGCCGCTCCGCGAAGCGGGCCGCGCCGTTCACATGGGGCAGGAAGGTGTCAGCGCCGATCAGGATCTTCAGCGGGCGCGCGTCAGCGGCTGTGTTGTCGTCGGGCGTCGCAGGATCGGTCACGGATTGGGGGCCTTCTGTGCGGCGGGCGCGTGCCGGGGGCTGGTCGGCACGCGGCATCCACCTTACTTCACGCACTCCCGAGGCCCCTCAGGAACGCGCCAGACGCGGCCCGTACCCTGGGGGCATGTCCCGACTGCAGGCCGACGCCGACCCGAACCTGTGGGTGCCGGTGACCGAGTCCCTCGGCTTCCGCGGACGCCGCCACCGCAAGGCGGCGATCCGGATGCTGCTCACCCAGGCCAACGGCGCGCTGGGCGCCGAGAGCCGCCCCGGCAGCGGCGTCGCCGCATGGGCGATGAGCCAGGCGGCGCCGTTCCTCATGCGCCGGGCCGCCGGGCGCGTGCTGGTGTGGGTGTGGAAGGCCGACCCCGAGCTCGTCGTGGTCATGGCCCAGATCCAGCAGGCCACGAACGACCTGCGGGCCGCGCGGGCGATGATGCCGATGGAGTACGACGACACCGAGTCGTTCCGCAACCCGTACCTCGGGGTCGGCGAGCGGCTCGAGATGGCGCTGCCGAGCGACCAGCGCACGCCGCCCTTCGCGACGTACACGTGGGACACCGGAACGCACTTCGTGACGGTCACCGCCGTGTGCTCCGATCGCGAGCGCTTCGGCACCGTGATCGGCAGCATCGACGACGTCGCCCGCACCCTGCGCGTGGTCGACGACGTCGCGATCGGCGAGGCACCCGGCGTGCTGCGGATCGACCCGAAGAACTGACGCCCGCGCAACCCTCCGCGAGGCCTTCGCGCCGCTAGCCTGGGCACGTGAAGCGCGATACACCGCCCGCTGTGCCCGCCGCGCCCGTGCTGTCGCCGAGCCTGCGGATGCTGCTCACGCTGGCCGCCGCCGCGGTCGTGCTGGCCGGCGTGTACTTCGCGCGCGGCGTGTTCGGGCCCCTCGCGCTGGCGATCGTCCTCGTCATCATCTGCGAGCCGGCCCGCCGCCCGCTGCAGCGGCTCGGCTGGCCGCGCTGGGCCGGCACGACGGCCGTCATCGTCGTCGCGTATCTGGTCCTGCTCGGCATGGCGGCGCTGCTGTGGGTGGCCGGCACGCAGTTCGCCGGCCTCGTCGCCGACTACGCCGACAAGCTGCGCGCGAGCGCCGGAGACGCGGTCGCCTGGCTGCAGTCCGTCGGGCTCGATCAGCAGGCGGCGGACGCCACCGCTTCGGCCCTCGACCCGAAGACGATCCTCGGCCTGGTGTCGAGCCTCGGCGGCACGGTCCTCAGCATCGCGACGGCCCTGTTCTTCGTCTTCGCGTACGTGATCTTCATGGCCGCCGACGCCGCGCGATACGGCGACGCCGAGCGTGTCTTCGGCGCCGAGCGGCGCCCGGTCATCCGGCGCGCACGCAACCTCAACACCGGCATCCGCCGCTACTACGTCGTCAACGCGAGTTTCGGCGCCGTCGTCGCGATCATCGACGGCCTCGCGCTGTGGGCGTTGGGCGTGCCTGCGCCGATCACGTGGGCGATCCTCGCATTCGTCACCAACTTCATCCCCAACATCGGCTTCGTGATCGGCCTGATCCCGCCCGCGGTGCTCGCATTCGTCGTCGGGGGCTGGCCGATGTTGCTCGCCGTGATCGCGATCTACTGCGTCGTCAACGTCGTGCTGCAGGTCCTCGTGCAGCCGAAGTTCGTCAGCGACGCCGTCGACCTCAGCCTCACGCTGAGCTTTTTCTCGGTGATCTTCTGGACGTTCGTCATCGGGCCGCTCGGCGCGATCCTGTCGATCCCGCTGACGCTGTTCGTGCGCACGCTCATACTCGAAGGCGATCCCGGAACCACGTGGCTGCGATGGCTCTCGGGTGACCGCGGCGCGACACCCCAGACGGCCGCACGGTCCGTCCACCAGACCGCAGGGAGGCGGCCATGACCCAGACCCCGATCGAGAAGGCGGATGCCGCCGACCTGCCCGCGGCGGCTGCCGGGGCCGTGCCCGACGCGGAGCGCCCCGAGACCCGCCGCGAGCTCGCCACCGCCCGCCTGCTCGACACCTCCAGCGAGCGGTCGCTGGAGTCGCTGGCGCTCGGCGTCGGCGCGGTCGCGTTCGCCGTGGTGGCCCTCGTGGCGCTGCCGGTATTCCGATTCGAGTCGGCGCCGATCGCCGGCCCGGGGTCGGTGGGCCAGTACGCGGCGATCGCCTCGGGCGTCGTCGCTCTGCTCGCCGTCGTCGCGGGACGCTTCGTGCTGCGCGAGCGCGGCCGGCACGGCGCTCGCCTGCACGTCCTCGACTACCTCGACATCGCGGCCCTGGCGATCGCGCACGCGGTGATCGCGGTGCTCGGCTGGACGCTGCTGGCCGACATCCTCGACCGCGGCTTCGTCGGCGCCGAGGTGTTCGCGCTGCCGCTGCTGGTCCTGTCGGGCGCGGCCGCCGCCATGACCGCCTACATCACGTTCTACTCCGCGACGCACATGGACCTGCAGCTGCTGGCTGTCGTGCTCGCGGTCTTCCTCGTGTTCGGTGTGCTGGCCAGCATGCTCAACGCGAGCGACCCGGACTGGTGGAAAGACAACCTCAGCGCGCTCGGCATGTCGTCGAACGTGTCGGCGTGGGTGTTCAACCTCACGATCGCCGTCGCCGGCTTCCTGGTCACCACCCTCGCCCGTTACGCGACGCGGGGCATCCCGACCGCGAACCCGAAGGGCGTCGGCCGGGTGCGGGTGTGCCTCATCATCGTCGGCATCTTCCTCGCGTGCGTCGGCATCTTCCACGTCGACAAGTTCTTCGCGCTCCACACCGGCGTCGCATCGGGCATGGTCGTCGCCTACGGCGTGCTGGTGATCGGCCTGCCGCGATGGATCACCGGGATGCCGCGCGCCTTCGTCGCGCTCGGCTGGCTGTTCCTCGCCATCACGCTGGTGCTCGCGGTGTTCTTCGCCATCGGCTACTACACGCTCACCGCGGTGGAGCTCGTCGGCGGCATCCTGATCTTCACGTGGATCGTGCTGTTCATCCGCAACGCGGCCGCGCTCGAGCAGGACTCCCGCAAGGCCTGAGCATGGACGAGCAGACGTGGCATCGGCGCACCGAGGTGCCGCTGATGATCGCGGGCTTCGCGTACCTCGTCGCGTTCTCGTGGCGGGTGATCGCCGACCTGCAGGGTCCGGGGCGCGTGGTCGCGGACCTGATCATCCTCGTCACGTGGGCCCTGTTCATCGCCGACTATCTCGTCCGGCTGTCGCTGGCGCAGCATCGGTGGATCTGGTTCCGCACGCACCTGTTCGCGCTGGCGTTCGCGCTCATCCCGGTGCTGCGCCTGGTGCGGCTGCTGCAGGTGCTCACGAAGCTGCCGGGCATGAGGCCCACGCGCGGCGCCCTGCTGCGCACGCAGATCATCGTCTACGGCGCCGGCGCGTCGGTGCTGCTCGTCTTCATCGCGTCCCTCGCCGTGCTCGACGCCGAGCGGCACGCGCCTGACGCCTCGATCACGACCTTCGGCATCGCGATGTGGTGGTCCTGTGTCACCGTGACGACGACGGGCTACGGCGACTACACGCCGGTGACGGCGGCAGGCCGCTGGGTCGGCGTCGGACTCATGCTCGGCGGGGTCGCGTTGGCCGGTGTCATCACCGCGACGCTCGCGTCGTGGGTCGTCGAACGGGGCACGCGCAACAACGACGCCGAGGAGCCCGCGACCCGCGCCCAGGTGCGCGAGCTCATGGCGAAGATCGACGAGCTGACGGCCGCACGGGCAGCGGGGGGCGACGGTGCGCCCGGTCCAGCGGATGGTGCGACGCCCGCCGGCCCGCAGCAGCCGTCGGTGCAGCCCGACGACGCGCCCCCCACGGACGGTCAGGCCTGATCGCGACGGCCCGCGCGGCTACTGCACGGTGATCTCGACGCCCTGCCCGGCATCCACGACGACGCCAACGAAGGACGGGACCACCGTCGACAGCGACTCCCGCAGGTCGTCGATCGGCGGCGTGCTCCCGTCTGTGGTGGTGACGTCGACGGTCGCCGTCGTCCCCGACCACGTCACGCCCGACACCTTGGCGCCCTCATCCTCCGCGACCCACTCCGTGGCCGTCTGCTGGATTCCCACGGACCAGCGGGCGAGCGCGACCGACACCACCGAGTTGAAGGCCAGCGGGAGGGCGACGATCACCGTGAGCACCGAGACGATGATGTACGCCCGGCGGCGGTTCGCCACCCGTGACGACCCCGGGTCCCGCGCGTAGCCCGCGAGGGTGAACACGATGCTGCCGGCGATGACGAGAGCGAACACGTTCGACAGGAAAAGCCACAGGGCGCCGAGCGCGTCCGCCCACAGACCCTGCCCGGCGCAGACGCCGACCACCCCGAGCGGCGGCACGAGCGAGATCGCGATCGCGACACCCGGGAGGATCGCGCTGAGGTCGCGTCGGCACATGGCGAAGCCCCCGGCGAAGCCGGTGGCGAGCGCCGCGACGAGGTCCATGAAGCTCGGCGAGGTGCGCCCGAGCACCTGCGAGTTGGTCTCCAGGCTCTCGGGAGTCGCGACGAACACCGAGAACGCGAGGCCGAGGAGGATCACCAGCGCAAGCCCCGCCAGCACCCACAGGATCGACCGCACCACGAGACTCAGGTGTCCGGTGACGATGCCGAGCGCGATCCCCAGGATCGGCGTACCGAGCGGCGCGATGATCATCGCGCCGATCACCGTCGCCGTCGAGTCGGTGAGCACTCCCGCGATCGCGATGATGCCCGCGAGCACCAGCATGATGAGGAACCCGCTCCGCTTGCCCGCCCGGTCGCCCGCGCCCAGGTCGAGCGCCTCGGTGACCTCGGCCGCCGTCTGTCGCTGCGTGGGAGGGATGAGGTTCTGCAGCACTGCCATGCGCACATCATGGCTCACCGTCGAGCCGACGCCCGCGAACCTCCGCTGCGGCGCGCGGAACGACGAAGGCCGCACCCCGTCGGGTGCGGCCTTCGTGCGTTTCGCGTGACGGAGAGGTCAGGCGAGCAGCTTCGCCTTCGCGGCGGCGAACTCGTCGTCCGACAGGATGCCCTGCGCGTGCAGCTGCGCCAGCTGGCTCAGCTTCGCCATCAGGTCGTCGCCGCCACCGGCCGGTGCCGGAGCCGGCGCGGCCGGCGCAGCTGCAGCCTGCGCGTTCGCGACGGCCTGCGCCGCAGCGGCGTCCATGGCGGCCTGCTGCTGCTGCGCGGCATACGCCTGCTGCTGCTGCGACTCGTACGCCTTCTGCTGCTGGTGACCGGCGACGGCGCCCGAGACCGCGGTTGCGGTTCCGGCCACGACGGCGGTGCGGGCAGCCATACCGATCAGGCCGGGACGGCCCATTCTTCCGAGTGGCATGTCTTCCTCCTTCAGTCGGCGTTCTCAGAGAGGAACGCGTTGACGATGGGTGCAGGCACGCCCTCGCGCGCGATGACGGCGCCACCGGCGTCGTACAGCGCCGATGCGAAGGACTTCGCCCACAGCAGCTCGATGACGAGGATCGCCGCCGACGTTCCCGGCCCCAGACCCTCGGCGAGGGCGAGGATGTCCTCCTCGCCCGCGAGGCCCTCGAGGTCCAGCGCCGGCACGTCGCTCTCGATCGTGTCGGACAGCTCGAGGATCTCCAGCTCGCCCTCGGGCGAGCGACGGACGAACACCAGGTCGAGGACGTTCACCGTGCCTTCGGCGACCAGGTCGTCGATGGCCTGCAGAACGCCGGGGCCCGGGCGGTCGCCCTCGAACCCGATCGCGTAGAACTCGATGGGGCCGTAGTCGAAGTCAGTCATGTCTTCTCCGTTTCGCGGATGCTCTCAGGCGGAGAGCGCCTTTGCCTTCAGTGAGTCGAACTCGGCCTGGGTGATGGTGCCGGCGTCCAGCAGAGCCTTTGCCTTGGCGACCTCGTCGGCGGGGCTGGCCGAGCTGCCCGCCGCCTGACGGATGTAGTCCTGCTGCGCGGCCTGCAGCGCCTTCGCCTGGGCGATCGAGCGCTCCTGCATGCCCTTCCCGCGGGCGATGAGGTAGACCAGCGCCGTCAGGAACGGCACGAAGATGAGGAACAGGATCCAGACCGCCTTGAGCCAGCCGTTCAGCTTCTCGTCGCGGAACAGGTCGCCGATGATCGAGAACACGACCATCAGGTACGCGACGAAGACGAAGACCCAGAAGATCCAAGCGAGGAGGTCCCAGAAGCCCATGTGCGGTTTTGCCAATCTGTCGGACGGGCGATCTCGCCCGTCTTGTAACGAAAGGAACAGCGCGGCGCGCCGTTCCTGATCGTGAGACTACTCCCAAGAGGTCGCGCACGGCATCATGAGAAAATGCCGGATTCCCCCGATGCCCCGAGCGTTCCCGAACCTGACACCGAGGCTGCGGCATCCGTCGACCCGACGTCCATCCCGGAGGTCCCGGAACGGACCCGCCGTCTGACCGCGGCGGTCGTCGCCGGGCTGGACCATCCGGTGGCGCTGGGCTTCCTCGTGACGATCGGCGTGCTGATCGCGCTGGTGCTGGGACTCGCCGTGACGTCGATCGGCGCGATCCTCGTCTACATCGTGCTGGCGATGTTCCTGGCGGTCGGCCTCGACCCGTTGGTGCGCCGTTTGGAGGGCAGGGGCGTCACGCGCGGCGCGGGCATCGCGATCGTGTTCTGCGGGTTCGCGATCGTCATGGCCGCGCTCCTCGTGTTCGTGTTCCCTCCGGTGCTCGCCCAGATCGGCCAGCTGGTCACGGCGATCCCCGAGGCCATCGCGGCGGTCCCGCAGTCCGCATGGTTCGCCGGGCTCGACGCAGACTCGCAGGAGGCCGTCCTCGCCGGTATCGAGCAGGCGGGCGACTGGGTCACCGCGCCCTCCACCCTCGCGCACCTGGGGGGCGGGCTGCTGTCGGCGGGCATCGGGTTCATCGGCGCCATCTCGGCCACCTTCATCGTGGTCGCGCTCACGCTGTACTTCCTGGCGTCGCTGGCCGCGAGCAAGCGGGCCCTGTACGCGCTCGCCCCGGCGCGCAGCCGCGCCCGCGTCGAAGATCTCACCGAGCGGATCACCGGCTCGGTCGGCTCCGCGCTGCTCGGCTCGGTGACACTGTCGATCATCAACGCCGCGGTCGTGTTCGTGCTGCATCTGCTGATCGGCCTGCCGTTCCCGGCCCTCATGGCGGTGATCGCGTTCGTCATCACCCTGATCCCGCTGTTCGGCTCGGTGATCTTCCTGGTGCTGGGAAGCCTCGTCGCCCTGTTCACGAGCCCCTTGCAGGCCCTGATCTTCGCGATCTGCTACCTCGTGTACATCCAGATCGAGTCGTACGTGGTCAGCCCGCGCGTCATGAACAAGGCGATCTCGATCCCGCCCGCCCTCGTGCTGATCGGCGCCCTCGCGGGCGGCGCGCTCATGGGGATCGTCGGCGTGCTGCTCGCGCTCCCGGTCATCGCGTCACTGCTGCTGATCCTGCGCGAGGTGATCGTCCCGCGCCAGAACCTCAAGGTCTGATGCCTGCGACGAGGGGATGCCGGGCGCCCGGCATCCACTCCCGCGTCGTCAGTTCAGGGCGGACGTGAGGCGGGCGACACCGTCGAGGAACGTCGCCTTGGCCGGCTCCTTGCGCCACTCCTCAAGCGTGAGCTCGCGGCCGGCATCGCGATAGGCCTGCTCGACCTCGCGCATCTGGGCGACGAAGGACTCCCCGAGCACCATCATCGAGATCTCCATGTTGAGGCTGAACGAGCGGATGTCCATGTTGCTCGACCCGATGACGGCGATGTCGTCGTCGATGGAGAAGTGCTTCGAGTGCAGGATGAACGGCGCCGGGTACATGAAGATGCGCACACCGGCCTCCAGCAGCGCGTCG
Organism: Microbacterium sp. NPDC058389; assembly: GCF_042722305.1. Taxonomy (NCBI): domain Bacteria; kingdom Bacillati; phylum Actinomycetota; class Actinomycetes; order Micrococcales; family Microbacteriaceae; genus Microbacterium; species Microbacterium sp. NPDC058389. The sequence continues at coordinate 132,160 of NZ_JBHXJQ010000003.1, read as the reverse complement.
TAGTACGAGCGCTGCGCGTGGTAGACCATGCCCTGGTCGCCGATCTCCGACACGAACAGCTGCACCTCGAGCCCGCGCTGGCAGGCCGTCGTGATGGCGTAGACCATGGCCTCGTCGGGCACGAAGTACGGGCTCGTGATGATGACGCGCTCGGTCGCACCGTGGATGAGCGACAAGAAGAGGCGCAGGTTGTTCTCGGTCTCATAGCCGGGACCGCTCGGCACCAGCTGGCAGACAAGATCGCCGGATGCCGGCACCTGCGCGGCGGGCACCTGCTCGTCGTCGAGCTGCACGCCGGTCTCGATGAGCCAGTCCGACAGGAACACGGCGTCGATCTCGGTCACGGCAGGACCGTCGACGCGCGACACGAGCTCCTGCCACTTGAGGCCGCGCGCGATGTTCTTGGGCGAGTTGTAGGTGCGGTCGATGAGGTTCTGCGAACCGACGAACGCGGTGCGGCCGTCGACGACCACGATCTTGCGGTGGTTGCGCAGGTCGGGGCGCTGGTACTTGCCCTGGAACGGCTGCACCGGCAGCATCCACGACCAGATCACGCCGATGCGATCGAGCTCGGCGAACGTCTTCTCCTGCTCGGCGACCTTGCGCGAGGCGATGTAGTCGGCGAGCAGACGCACGGTGACGCCTCGCTTGACCGCGTTCTCCATCGCGGTGAAGAACACCTCCGTCGTCTTGTCCCACGACACGATGTAGAACTCGACGTGGACGTACTTCTCGGCGGTGTCGATCGCCGCCGCCATCGCGATGATGGATGCCTCGTAGTCGCTGATCAGCTCGGCCCGGTTGCCGCCCACCGGGGGCAGGGTCGTCAGGGTCTCGTTCTGCACGGTGACCCGGGTGAACCACGTCGGCCAGGACGACGTGTCTGCCGCCGCATCGCCCGACGCGGCGACGCGTTCGCGGATGATCCCGTCGATGCGCGCCTGCTCGGCGCGGCGCTTCTTCGGCAGCTTGACGTTGCCGATGAGGAGGAACAGGACGATGCCGACGAACGGCAGCAGGAAGATCAGCAGCAGCCACGACATCGCCGCGGTGGGCTTGCGGCCCTTGGGGATCACGATGAGCGCGGTGATGTTGATGGCGAGCACCACGAGGGCGCTGATGATCCAGCCGAGGTTGGCGAAGAAACCGGAGTCCACGTGAGCAGTGTGCCGCATTCGGCGACGATCCCGGTACATTCGCGAATGTGACCTCGACCGCGACCGCCTCCCGACGCCCGCGCTGGCTTCTTCCCTCGCTCGACGGCTACCGCCGCGAGTGGCTCGGAGCCGACATCGTGGGCGGCCTGTCGGCAGGCGCCGTCGTGGTGCCGCAGGCGATGGCATACGCGACCATCGCGAACCTTCCCGTGCAAGTCGGCCTCTACACGTGCATCCTGCCGATGCTGGTGTACGCGCTCCTCGGCGGCAGCCGCGCCATGAGCGTGTCGACGACATCCACCATCGCGACGCTCACGGCGACGACGCTCGTGTCGGCGGGCGTCGCGGCCGCCGCCGACGACCCCGATGCCGCACTCGGTTCGCTCGTGCTGCTGACGTTGCTGGTGGGCGCGATCCTGCTGATCGCCTGGCTGCTGAGGCTCGGCTCGCTGGTCGAGAACATCAGCGGCGCCACCGTGCTCGGCCTCAAGATCGGCGTCGGCGCGACGGTCGCGGTCGGCCAGCTGCCGAAGCTGCTCGGCGAGACGGGGAACGTCTCAGGCGAGGGGTTCATCCACTCCCTCGTCGCGGTCGGCGCGGCTCTCGACAGCGTCAACTGGCCCACAGTCGCGCTCTCGGTCGGCTCGATCCTCGTGCTCGTGGTGCTGCAGCGGTTCGCTCCGCGCGTGCCCGGGACGCTCATCGTGGTCCTGGTCGGCATCCTGCTCAGCGCGTTCACCGGGCTGACGGCGGCCGGCGTGGCGCTCATCGACCCGGTGCCGTCGGGGTTCCCGCTCCCGTCGCTCCCCGACTTCACGCACCTGCCCGAATTGATCCCCGGCGCGCTCGCGATCGCCATCATGGCGTTCCTGGAGTCCGCGGCTGTGGCGCGCGGTATCCGCAAGGCGACCGAGCCGCAGGTCGACAGCAATCAGGAGCTGTTCGCGACCGGCGCCGCCAACGTCATCGGCGCGTTCTTCACGACCATGCCGGCGGCGGGCGGGTTCTCGCAGAGCGCGGTCAACCAGAACGCCGGAGCGAAGACACAGCTGTCGACCATCGTCACCGTGGTGCTCGCGATCCTGGTGGCGCTGTTCCTCGGTCCGGTGCTGAGTCTGCTCCCCCAGGCGACGCTCGCGGCCATGGTGTTCGTCGCGGTCGCGGGACTCATCAACATCCCCGAGCTCGTGCGCTGGGCGCGCATCAGCCGGATCGACTTCTGGATCGCGCTCGTCGTCGCGCTCATCGGCCTGTCGGCGGGCCTGCTCCCCGCTGTCGCCATCGGCGTCGTCATGACGCTCGTCCTCGTCCTGCGTGAGGTGAACATCCCCAAGCTCGACATCACCGGCCGAGAGGGCGACGCCGTCGCCGTGCACCTCGGGCGCGGCCTCTATACGGCCAACGCCGCTGAGAACGCCCGCGCGATCGTCGCACTCGCGACCAGCCAGGTGCCGCCCGTCGACGCCCTGGTGCTCGACGTCGAGCGGCTCGACATCGTCACCGTCACGATCCTCGACGCGCTGGAGGGCCTGGACCGCGAGCTGGCTCAGCTGGGCATCGTGCTGTATCTCGCCCGGCTTCCTGAGAAGGCCACAGCCATCGCCCGGAAGACGCCGTGGTTCGAGAGCCTGGAGCAGGGCGGTCGCGTGCACGCCGCCGTCGACGAGGGGCTCGCCGCCGCGTCCGCGGCAGCGGCGAGATGAGGGACCGCTGATGACCGAGCCGCCGGCACCTGCCGCCGCGCAGGCCCCCGACTTCTCACCGCGACTGCTGGTGCGCATGTCGATCCCGGCGCTGATCGTCGGTGTGGTGTGCGCCGTGATGCTGCAGCTGCTCGACGTCGTGTCGGAAGCGCTGGAGAGCGTGCTGTGGGACTCCCTGCCGTCGGCGCTGGGCCTCGCCGACGACACGTGGTGGTGGACGATCGTGGTGCTGACCGCGACCGGCGTCGCGGTCGGACTGGCGCTGTGGCTCATGCCCGGGCACGGCGGACCCGACACCGCGACGACAGAGCTGGTCGCGCCTCCGCTGCCGCTGAAGACGCTGCCGGGCCTGGCGATCGTGCTGGTCCTCGGTCTCGCCGGCGGCGTCAGCCTCGGCCCTGAGAACCCGATCATCGCGATCAACATCGCCGTGCTGATCGCCCTGTTCGCCCGCTTCGTGCCGGCGATCCCGCCGTCGCTGACGATCATGCTCGCCGCGTCGGGGACCATCGGCGCCATGTTCGGCACCCCGGTCGCGGGCGCGCTCATCTTCACCGCCACCGCAGCCGCCATGAAGGGCGGCGGCTCGGTGTGGGACAAGCTCTTCCTGCCGCTGGTCTCGGGCGGCGCGGGCGCGATCACCATGCACCTGTTCGGCGTGCCGCCGCTGTCGTTCGGCCTGCCTGCCTACGGCACCCCGGAAGGCATCGACCTGCTCACGGGGGCGATCGTGGCCGTGCTCGCGGCGCTGGTCGCCATGGCGGCGCTGTACACGTTCCCGTGGGTGCACCGCGCGTTCCACGGGCTGCGGCATCCCCTCGTCATCCCGGCGGTCGGCGGACTCGTGCTCGGCGTGCTGGGCGCGATCGGCGGTGAGATCACCCTCTTCAAGGGCGCGGAGCAGATGGGCGAGCTGCTCACGAACCGCGCCGACTACGACGCCGGCCAGCTGGCGCTCATCGCGGGCGTCAAGGTCGTCGCGCTGGTCGTGGCGGCGAGCGCGTCGTTCCGCGGCGGCCGGATCTTCCCCGCCACGTTCATCGGCGTGGCGCTCGGCCTGCTCGCGGCGACGCTGATGCCCGCGATCCCGCTCACCCTCGCCGTCGCCTGCGCCGTGCTCGGCGTGGTGCTCGTCGTCGCGCGCGACGGGTGGATCGCCCTGTTCATGGGCGCCGTGGTGGCCGGAGACACGAGCGTGATCGCGGTGCTGTGCGTCGTGATCCTGCCCGTGTGGCTCATGGTCTCGCGCGCACGGGAGTTCCGGATCATCCCCGAGACTCCCGCGGCCGTCGCCTCGAAGCTCTGAGGCCCGACACGGAGAGGGGGGGGGGGGGGGGGGGCGGCCGCGCCCGGGCCCGCGGGGCGATGGCGGAGGCCGGGGTGTTTTAAAAAAAAAAGAGACCACCAGCCGCCAAGCAAAAGAGTTTGGCGTGTTGTGCTTGGAAAATGTTGG